>CAJBHC010000001.1 GCA_903952785.1 uncultured bacterium
AGACCGATGTTGCTGTGCTTAAATCTGATGTAGCTGAACTAAAGACCGATGTAGCTGTACTTAAATCTGATGTAGCTGAACTAAAGACCGATGTTGCTGTGCTTAAATCTGATGTAGCTGAACTAAAGACCGATGTAGCTGTACTTAAATCTGATGTAGCTGAACTAAAGACCGATGTAGCTGTACTTAAATCTGATGTTGCTGTGCTTAAGACCGATGTGGCCGAGCTAAAGGCTGATGTTTTCATGATAAAGGACTATTTGTTCACAAAGTTAACACCGAGAGTTGAAGCGATTGAAGGAGATCTGTCCATTATCAAAGACTATCTTTTCACCAAACTTACCTCAGACATAAGAACAGTTGTAAAGGAATGTATAGCTGAACAATTGGCAACCTCATAGAATAATAAGGTCATCAGCCTTCTGGGAGAATCCTGTTTCATTTGATTATTGCCTAACTTTTGCTATACTTCAAATAAGCCGTTGAGTCGTTAACACCGAGGAGGCGAGGAAAGAAAACCTGCAAAGCGCCCAGCCTAAAGAAATTTGGCGAGGGGGGCAAGCTGGCCAGTAGAATCCTCCGTTCCATGCTACGCAAGCATAAAGAGATAAAAACAGGGTGGCACCGCGATAAAATCGCCCCTGCAAATTTATTATTAAACATAATGAGTTTGTAGGGGCTATTTTGTTCCTCAAACTTGAAATAATTTTAGCTGGCATTCACAAAATAATGGCCGTATTATTAAATAATTAATCAGAGTCGCACCATGTGGGCGGAGGGGGTGGTGAGGCGCGACATGATTTAGCAAAATCAAATGAAAAATAGAATTTATATTAAAGACCTAAAAGAACACGCTGGAGCAGAAGTAACCATTGGTGCATGGGTAGATGTTAGAAGAAACCAAGGAAAACTAATTTTCCTTGATTTTAGAGACAAAACCGGAAGAGTACAAGGTGTAATTCTTCCTGGTGCTGATTCTGCAAAAGCTATTGGAGAAACCCTTAGGCCTGAGTGGGTTGTTGAAGTTAGAGGAAAAGTAAACAACAGACCTGAAAAGAACATTCAAGCTGAAAAACAGAATGGTGATATTGAGTTGGAAGTTCTTGAAATTAAAGTTCTAAACGAAGCTGAGACTCCTCAGTTTGAATTAGGAAAAGACACTCGTGAGGTTAATGAAGATACGAGACTAAAATACAGATATCTAGATTTGCGAACTGATCGTCTACAGAAAAACCTTAGACACAGACATAAGATGGCGAAACTTATAAGAGACATCTTTGATGCAGAGGGCTATATAGAAGTTGAGACACCACTTCTTACAAAATCAACTCCAGAAGGAGCGAGAGACTTTCTTGTTCCATCAAGACTTGAGAAGGGGGTATTTTATGCGCTTCCACAATCTCCTCAACAATATAAGCAGCTCCTGATGGCCGGAGGAATTGAAAACTATTTCCAAATTGCAAAATGTATGCGCGATGAAGACTCGAGAGGAGATCGTCAACCTGAATTTACCCAAATGGACGTCGAGGCAAGTTTTGTTACAGAAGAAGATATAATGTCGCTTAACGAGAAAATACTCATTGATATTGTTGCAAAGCTGTATCCTGAAAAGAGAATCCAGGAAATTCCATTCCCAAGAATTCCATATCACGAGGCAATGGAGAAATATGGAATTGATAGACCAGACATCAGAAATGACAAAGAAGATCCGAATCTATTGGCCTTCTGTTGGGTTGTTGATTTCCCATTCTTCGAACGTGATACAAAGGGTGGATGGACATTCACGCACAATCCATTCTCAGCTCCAAAGCAAGAGTTTATGGAGACATTAATGAATGCAAAGAGAAGCGATGATGGATTGGAGAAAATAATTGCAGCACAGTATGACATCGTGCTTAACGGATCAGAAATTGGCGGTGGAAGTATTAGAAACCATCAAGCTGAGGCATTATTTAAGGTTTTCGAAATTCTTGGATATGAGAAAGAGAAAGTTGAAAATGACTTCTATCATATGATTAAGGCTCTTAAATCTGGAACTCCACCGCACGGTGGTATTGCGTGGGGACTTGATAGGCTTTTAATGTTACTTGAAAACGAGCCAAATATTAGAGAAGTTATGGCTTTCCCAAAGACTGGAGAAGGAAGAGATCCTATGATGCAAGCTCCTTCTGGAGTTTCTGCGGAACAGCTTAGGGAGCTGAATCTAATCATTAAGCAATAAATTAATAAAAGTTTTGTGATTTAGAAAATCATCCAAATGACGATTTTGGAGAATCGCATACAGGGTGCTATTATAAATACGAAGATGACAGAAGTATTTACAATCAAAACCGCAGGCTTTGAAGGTCCACTGGATCTGCTTTTGTCGTTGGTTGAAAAGCGTAAACTCTTTGTTAACGATGTATCTCTAGCACAGGTTACGGATGATTATATCGCTCATGTTAATAATTTGGGCGATTATTCATTACATAACAGAGCGGATTTTATAACTATCGCTTCAACTTTAATTTTAATCAAAGCAAAATCACTTTTGCCAACAATTAGTCTAACTGAAGAAGAGCATGGAGATATAGAAGATTTGGAAAAAAGATTAAAGCAACTGGAAACCATAAGACAAGCTTCATTAACTCTTGCAAAAATATTTGGTAAAAACATTTTATACGAAAGGGGAGAGTTGAAGCAAGAATTGAAAGTCTTTGTGCCAAGCAAGGAGGTGGAAATAGGGGAAATTGGAAACGCAATTTTGAGGCTCCTTGTATCTTTACCAAAGAAACAAGCTGAAGCTCCAAAGGTTAACGTAAAAAAAGTTATAAGTATTGAAGAGATGATAGATAAACTGACGGTCAGGATTCAGTCAGCAGTAAGGATGACATTCAGAGAATTCAGCGGAAACAAAGGCAAAATGGATAGGGGACAGAGGGTGGATGTGATTGTGAGTTTTCTGGCAATGCTAGAACTCGTAAAACAAGGTATTATTAATGCAAGACAGGATAATTTGTTTGAAGATATTGAAATGGAGACAGATATGGTTGGTACGCCACGGTATATGTAGCGGGAGATAAATTTCAAAGAATATGCGCGCTGAGAGCCAAATAATTCGTCAAAAAGTAAACCAAAAATATGCAAGAAGAACAAAAATCACAACAAGCGACAACAGAAATTTCTAAAAGAATTGAAGCGATTCTTTTTTGGAAGGGTGAACCGGTGGGTAAAAGGGAACTGCAAAAACTTCTAGTAATAGATGAGCAATCAAAAGCCCTGCTTTTAGAAATAAATTCTGATATTTCAATCGCCATAAACCTTGCTATTCTAGATTTAACGAGTATCCTTAGCAATAGGGGCCTTTGCCTTGTCCAGATAGAGGATAATTACACACTCAGAACATCTTCTTCAATAAGTGGTTTAATTGAAAAACTACAGATTGAAGAGTTAAACAAAGACCTCGGAAAAGCAACCACAGAGACACTCGCTCTCATTATCTACAAAGGTCCAATTAAAAGAAGTGAGATAGATAATGTTAGGGGTGTTAATTCGTCCTATATTTTAAGAAATCTAATGATTAGAGGATTAATAGATAAAGAAGTAGATCCAAAAAATTCAAGAACGAATATTTACAAGCCATCTTTTGAATTATTATCATATCTCGGCGTGACAAGTGTCGAAAACTTGCCCAATTATCAAGAAGTCGTTAACGAATTAAATAAATTCAATGAAGACTTTAATCCAACAGAAATTAAACCTGAATAATACAAATCTGAGTATTAGCAGAACAAAAAGAATCCTTGAACTTGCCTTATTTGGCATTCCAGTTGCACTATTGTTGCTGATGTTTTTTATTGCAGTAAATATTGCAAGCGCTGATGAACCGACTTATATCTTCTCAGATATTTTAGCTAACGTAAATGAAATAAACGCCCCAGAAATTGTTGCAAAAAATGCAGTTGTTTACGATATAAAAAACAAAAAATTTATTTATGCGAAAAATGCAAATGAATCAGTACCAATGGCATCGTTGGCAAAAATTATAACGGCCAAAGTTTTTTTGCAATTGAGTGAAATGAGAGCAAATCAAGGAAATCCAATTAAAACAATTACAATTTCAAAAAAGAGCGATGGGTTTAACGCTGGAGACAGAGGATTAGTTGATGGTGAAGTTTGGAGGGTTGAGAATTTGATTAGATACATGTTAATAACATCTTCAAATATTGCGTCTAAATCACTTGCAGGCAGTGTTGTTGACGACGAGTTTGTTTTTTTCTCTTTTAATGAATGGTTACGTTAAAGATATGGGATTTACTAGTTTTAGTTTTAAAAATAGTAGCGGCCTGTCAATTTCTAATCCAAATTATAAAGCCACCCTCTTGGCTTCGTCTAAGAATGCGCTAAACTCGATAATTACAAAACCAACTCCACAAACATCCTCTCCACAAATTTCCTCTGCATTTGGAAGTGCAAAAGAAATTGCGGTCTTATTTTCATCCATTTTTAAAGACACTCCATTTTTAGGAAAGGCCAGCATAATTCCTGAAGCAACCTTTATAAACCTATCTGGAAATACTCACACAACCAAGAATGTAAACTATTCCATATTCCAAATACCAAACATTGTTGCTGGAAAAACGGGTACAACGGAAGAATCTGGGGGAAATTTAATTCTTATAATTAATGTCAAAGGTCATGAGTACGCAATTGTGATTTTAGGCTCAACAATAGAGGATAGGTATAATGATGCTTTAAAGCTGTCTTCTTCCACTGAAGCGTTCGCCTCACCTACGACGGCAACAAGAAAAGCATTTGCGACATTGAAATAGACATGTCATAATCTACTAATATGACAAATGATTTAATTAAGGTCCTGTTTCCGGCCGTTGTTTCTTTCCTAGTTGGTATAGCCATTACACCCAGATTATCAAGCTTCATGTACGCACATAAAATGTGGCGTAAGAAGTCAAGAAGTAAAGAGAACGTGGATGCAATGTCAGAGGCTTTCAAGCAAATACACAATGAAAAAGGGGAGGCGGGGACACCTAGGGTAGGAGGTGTGATAATTTGGCTTTCAGTTTTGGCAGTAATTGCAATACTTTATTTGATCTCATTCTTTGTTCCAGGTGATGTATCTGCAAAATTAAACTTCCTGAGTAGAAATCAAACACTCTTACCGCTTGGAATGTTTTTGTTTGCTTCAGTTTTTGGACTCGCAGATGACCTTTTGCAAATCTATGGAAAGGGATTAAATCTTTCCGAAGGAATCTCCAGAAAGTTAAGAATTTTAACAGTACTACTAATTGGCGCAGTTGGTGCTTGGTGGTTCTATTTTAAACTAGAAAATTTGTCAGTTCACGTTCCTTTCTACGGTGACCTCTGGCTTGGACTTTTGTTTATTCCATTCTTCATGGCGACAGTCTTTGTTATCTTTAGTGGTTCAGTTATAGATGGCATCGATGGGCTTGCAGGTGGGGTTATGGCATCGGCCTTTGGAGCATATGCGATAATTGCCATAGCACAACATCAAGTTGACCTAGCGGCCTTCTGTGCAGCCATAATAGGGGGATTATTAGCCTTTGTTTGGTTCAATATTCCACCCGCCAGATTCTATTTAGGAGAAACGGGGATGATGGGCTTAACCATAACTCTTGCTGTTGTTGCTTTCCTTACTGATCAAGTGATTATTCTTCCAATTATTGCTCTTCCTTTAATTATTACTTCGCTTTCTTCAACTGTTCAAATGTTTTCCAAGAAATATTTTGGTAAAAAAATATTCAGAATTGCACCAATTCATCATCACTTTGAGGCTATGGGTTGGCCATCGTATAAAGTTACAATGAGATATTGGATTATTTCTATAATGTGCGCGATAATAGGTACGGTAATTGCATTAATTGGATAACTAAATGGCATCATCAAAATCAATAGTAAAAAAACAAGGTGGAGTAGATAAGATATTTCTAGTTTTAACAATTATTCTGGTTGTTGTTGGTTTTTTTATTTTCTATTCTGCTTCATTAGGGCTTCTGGCAGGAGGCGTGGCAAAATTCAATGCTGTGGTCTTTAATCAAATTGTTTTTGGGCTAATTGGAGGTATTGTTATTGCTCTAATAACGTCCTTAATACCTTACACATTTTGGAGGAAATGGGCCTTTTTAATTCTTGGAGGTTCAATAGTCTTAATGATCCTAGTCTTTATCCCTGGAATTGGAGTATATCATGGTGGAGCAAGACGTTGGATTGGAATAGCGGGGCAGTCTATGCAACCAGCTGAGTTTTATAAAATTGGCTTTGTTCTATATACGGCAGCCTGGTTTGCATCAATTAAAACAAAAGCTTCTACTTTTAAATTTGGAACATTGCCACTAATAATTTTAATAGCACTTTCAGCCGGACTTGTTTTGATGCAACCCGATACTGAAACATTCTTGGTTATTGCAATGTCTGGCGTTGCAATTTATTTAGTTGCAGGAGGAAGATGGAAGCCATTAATTATCATGGGTTTAATTGGAGCGGTAGGCCTTGCAGTTTTGGTATCACAAAGACCATATTTGCAACAAAGAATTAGCACCTTCATCGATCCATCAAAAGATGCAACTGGAAGTGGGTATCAAATTCAGCAATCTCTAATTGCGATAGGCTCAGGCGGGCTCACTGGACGCGGGTTTGGACAGAGTACACAAAAGTTTGCATTTCTTCCAGAGCCAATTGGTGACTCAATTTTTGCTGTAGCATCAGAAGAATTCGGCTTTGTTGGATCAGTTACAATTATTATTTTATACATTCTATTTGCATTCCAGGCTTTAAGAATTGCCACACGAGTTCCTGACCCGTTTGGGTCTTATGTAATTGTTGGAATTGTGGTTCTAATAATTTTGCAGTCTTTTATGAACATTGCTGCAATGCTTGCAATAGTCCCACTCTCTGGAACACCGCTCTTATTTATCTCACATGGTGGAACCGCATTATTTTTTACGATGGCTTCCGCGGGTATCATTTTAAATATTTCAAAGTATCAGAAGAGGTAATTATAATAGGTAGAAGTCATTGTTACTTCATAAAACCAATAAATTCTTATCCACAGCACAAAATTGTACCCAACAAGATTAAAATGGTAGAATTATACAGTATTTGATTATAGACAATTACTACAAACTAAATGAATGAAAAAACTTATATTAGCCAAAAACCTGCCCAGTCTTATGGACTCGGATACAAGAGGGAGTGTAGAAACTCCTTCTAAAAATACGCATCACAAAATACAACACTTGTTTCTCTCTCTACTTTTCGTGGTGGGGTTTTTGGGATTTGCGGAAAGTGTGGAAGCAGCGACGTATTATGTTGATGCAACAGGTGGATTAGATTCCAATTCTGGACTTTCTGAAGAGTTAGCTTGGCAAACGCTATCTAAAGTACAAACGCGAAGTGCTTCCTTACAGCCTGGTGATTCAGTTTTATTTAAAAGAGGAGAAATGTTCACAGGGTCACTAAATATAGGAGCCAACGGTTCTGCTGTCGGCGGGCATATTACTTTTGCGGATTATGGTACTGGCAGTTTACCAATAATTAATTCAAATTCAACATATGCGATACGACTATCTGTTAGGTCATATATAACACTTAGAAATCTACATGTACAAAACGGTAGTTTACAGAATATTTTACTGACTAGTACTGTCAGTAACATCACGATCAATAATTTAACAAGTTCTAACGGAATAGCGTTACAAACAGCGGTTGGGTCAACTTATTCTAATATATTGGTAGACGGTTTTGTCATTGACGCGTCTTCAGGAACATTTGGAATCAGTTTAGCGGGTGTCTTATCAAACTTTACTCTGACAAATATTTCAGAAAGCGGAGGGACAACAGGATTAAATGCTCTACTAACTGCAGGTAGTTCTGATGTAACTATTTCAAATAGCTTATTCAATTCAAACGCTGGACGGGGTGTTCGAATAAGCAACATTACAGGGTTGACAGTGAACAACGCAACTACAAGTAATAATGGTGGTGTTGGGTTTCATTATAATGGAAATGGATCTGATCATACCTACAATAACTTAACTTCTACTGGTAACACTGGTGGTGGTTTATTTTATTCAGGTGGAACTGTCGATACGGTGATAGTAGACAATAGCATTTTATCATCTGACACAAATGGTAATGGTTTGGAGCTCGGAGGAACAGGAACTAACTTTACCGTCACAAACACTACTGCTTCAAGCAATTTAGGCGGAGACGGTTTTAATGTTACAGAAAACCAGACCAATGTTATATTTGAATTCAATATTGCCGAGAATAATGGAACTGATGGGTCTGGGGCGGATGGTGATGGGTTTACTTTTCATGACAATAGTACAGGAATCATTCGTTACAATATTTCCAGAGACAACAAAAAATCCGCAATCGCTCATATAGACGCTTCATCGGTACAAATGTATTACAACCTATTTTATCACACAACAAATGGTACAATCCCGCTGATAAATTTGAGAGGGACTGGCACTCATACACTTTATAACAATGTAGTTTACAGCGGTGACCATATTGGAACTGGTATTGGGCTTGAAGATGCTGTAACAGTGAATATTCAAAATAACATTGTAAATGGTTTTGATATAGGAATTTTAAGATCTGGAGGTAATATCACCAACAATTACAACCTCGTTTATGGAGCTGGATCAAATAATTATAGCGGGATTACAGCCGGTGCAAATTCAAAGCAAGTGAATCCGATATTTATAGATGCAAATGGAAATGATTTTACTCTTGCTTCAACTTCAACTCTCATCAACGCCGGCACCTCCACCCCAGGCTTCACCACCTCCACCACCACCGACTTCTCTGGCAACCCCATCTACGGCACCCCAGACATCGGAGCATATGAATATCAACCACCATACACAATAACTACAGATCACCCACAATACGGAAGCAACATCAGAATATACGGAGATGGTAAATATAGATACACCACAGCAACCACATCTTCCTCAGCTGCCAATCTCTCTGTAACACCTGTGGGAGGTTATCCAACATATAGTGCATCAACCACTCGTCCAGAATATCTAAACATCTCAGATATCACATGGGGAACAAGTAAACAATTCACTGCCTCCTCATCAATTGCTACATCCACCATCTACACAATAGGTGATCTAACTCCTAACACCTACTACACCATCAACTACAATCACAACAATACTGGAACAACCACATTATCAAGTCTCCAAGCTGATCAAGATGGCAAAATCACCTTCACCTACACGGGAGGATACTCGACTGTACTCTTTGATATCTCACCTGTTGCTCCAACCACACAAACTGTCGCCACACCCACTACTCCATCATCTCACTCCTCTTCTGGTGGTAGCACACAAAGCCAAGTTAACAACCTAATTGCTATGGGTAACTACACTCTAGCAAGGGAGATAGCAAAGCAGTATGGTATCACTATACCTTCAAATACACTTCCACAGACT
>CAJBHC010000002.1 GCA_903952785.1 uncultured bacterium
CAGACTACAACCAAACCAAATCCAACAAACTCAGTACCCTCATCTTCTTCCTTCACCCGTGATCTTAAGATTGGCATGAAAGGATTAGATGTTAAACTCCTACAACAATTCCTCAACACTCACGGCTTCCCAGTATCAAAGAAGGGTATTGGATCAAAGGGAAGAGAGAATACAACCTTTGGCCCTGCAACAAAAGCTGCGCTTGTTAGGTTTCAGAAGGCGAACAAGATTACACCAGCTGTGGGGTATTTTGGATCGGTGACGAGAAATAAGGTTTGGAGAGTGCGGCAGTAGTTAAACCTTTAGCTTCCTTGACTCAATATAAAATGCTTATTCTATACAGCAATTAATTGCCCTCCTAACCATATCCCCAAGCTTGCCTGTTAAACCTTGCTTCTTTGGATCTGTATCTGCAGTGTTGATTTGATTATCGTCAATCGTCTTGATGTCTGCGGTTGAAATCATCTTCATATTCAAGCCCCAGAATAGGGAGTACAGCTCATATGATTTATTGAATAGTCCATAAGCGTCCTCTTTGTTACCTCTACTTAATTGCTTTGTTCCAACTTCCATCAATCTGTAACTTGCCGCCATTAAGTGTTTTGAAATACACCACACTTCACCCTCATAATCCTTAATGATTCTTTTCAAAAGTTCTTTGCGCATCTCTCTTACCGTATCAATCAAATCATAATATTCATTCTTGCCAGTCTTGGCTCCTGTGAAGAAGAAATGCTCCTCAATGCTCACTAAGTTCATTATGGCAATGGAGAGATCTTGATCAGATGAAAGATCCATCTGGTCTTGCTTCTTCATGGAATCAACCCGCTCTATAAATTCTTCCAGTTTTTTTACATCAAAACCGCCGGTCTTTTCTGCAGTAGTCTCTCCGTTTTCTGCCACATGTGAAGGTTGGGTATTATTTGATGTTGTGTCTGTATTTGTGTTTGTATTTGTTGTTTCGTTCATATGTTTAATATTATCACCCATTGGACGATTCTCCAAAATCGTCCAATGGGTGATTCAGCTGAATCGTCGTTTGGATCATCCTGCTGGATGACCCATTGGGCGATTTTGGAGAATCGAATTATTTTGTTAAGAAAAAGAATGCAAAACTAAGTATTATGAGTAATACATTTGGTATGACAACCTTCTCAAATGGAAAGTGCGCCCGACCATTATTCTTAGCCTTAATGTGATCATACCACAGGACACTCGTCCAAAAGGCAAATGTTCCAACCATTATTCCAAGGGTCAATTTGTCCACTGAAAAAGCAGATTCCGTTCCAAATGATTTAAGAGCCCCAAGTTTGTTTCCAATAATACCCATGCTCCAAAGTGGAAATACAACTAATAGGTAATACGCGAGAACTGTAATTGTGTTTCTAAACTTAAAATGAATCTTTTTTTTGTCAAACCAGTTTATGTTCCAAAAAGCCATTGATAGCGTCAGCGCGCCAATCCAAAGGCCGGTTATTGTATCATCAATTCCGATCCATCTTGAAAATCCAACCCCTGATGCAACCGCAATTGTACAAATTGGGCAGACAGCTAAAGCAACCTTACTTTTAAAGATTGAAACTAGGGCGAGCCCTAGTGTGGATGTTTTAAGTAGTGATAATGTATGGTTCTTCATTATTTATAATTAACTTTATCGATTTGTAATCCATCCTCATATCCACCGCCAACCTTTGACTTATCTATCCTATCTAGTGAAATGGACAGTACAGCTACCGTTATTGATATTAAAAACAATAAACTTGATGCGATCAATTTTTTACTCATATCACCACATTATAGCTTTTTTGGGCATTTGTGTCATCTTTGCTGTGTGATATAATTATTGCCATGAATACAAATAAAATTTCATATAATAAATATGTTGCCGAAATTATCGGTACTTTAATGTTGGTATTAGTAGTAGCATTATCAGGTGCAGGTTTGTCTGCAATCATTTTTGCTGGAATGGCTCTGGCTTTTGCTGTTTATCTTTTTGGTGATGTCAGTGGGGCTCATGTTAATCCAGCTTTTACGATTGCGGCATTTACAATGAAGAAAATAAAATGGCAAGACGCAGTTCTTTACATCTGTGCCCAACTTATTGGTGCAGGAATTGCACTTATTGTATTAAAAAACCTACCAGGTTTTACATTCACAGATATAGGGGCAATACCAGGTCTTACAACTTTGACTATATTTAAATCAGAAATTATTGGTGCAATTATTTATGCTTTTGCATTTTCTGCTATGGTGCATGGCAAGACAACAAAAAGCAATGTAGGTATTGTTGTGGGAATGGGGTTGTTTTTTGGATTGTTGGCAGCAAACATTGTCACAGGGGGAATTGGAATTCTTAACCCTGCAGTTTCAATTGGAACAAATATGTTAAACTGGGCCACAATTATTGGTCCAATTGTAGGTGCGCTTATTGGAGCTTGGTTGTATAGATTTATTGTTCTTGGAAACTTCTGTGGGTGTCATTCAAGCTGTGAAGGATCATGTACTTGTGGTTTTTGTCACAAGAAATCTAAGAATAATGCAGGTATATCTGAACCTGAGTCGGAGATAGTGTCAGAGCCAGTAATCATAGTTGAGAAAGTTGAGATAATAAACTAATTGCCCATAACTCTACAAGCATTTAATGAAAACTTTAATAATAACAGCACACCCAAGTTCGCTCGGTTTTACTCATAAAATTGCATCAGCTTATAAGGCTGGAGCGGAAAGTGTTGGCTGTGAAGTTGAAGTAGTAGATTTATACAGAGAGACTAGTAAGCAAGGGTATCTTTTGTTTGAAAATATCAAAGATCCTTCAATTGATGCACTCCGAGATATTTATCAAAAAAAGATATCAGAAGCTAACAATATTGTTTTTGTTCATCCGCTGTGGTGGGGATCAATGCCTGCTATACTCAAGAACTTCATTGATTGTAATTTTACTCCAAGATTTGCTTACAGATATATTAATGGAAGACCTGTTGGATTATTGAAAGGAAGAACTGCAAGTGTTTACATTACATGTGATGGATCTATTGGGATCTATAGATTACTTGCATTTCCATTTAAGATAACTTGGCGGTTTATAATTCTTGGAACGTGTGGGCTAAAGGTTAATAATATTTCTATTCTTGATAAAAAATTTAAAAGAACGGAGGGGGAGTTAAATATTTTCTTAGAAATGGTTAATGGCGATGCAAGAAAATTAAAACAATAAAAACAATAAAACAATGAAGCCTTTGAAGTCTTTTATATTATTAGAAAAACCAGAAGATAAACTTAGAAATAGATTAATCATTCTTGGATTTTTGTTATTTATCATTATTATTTCCTATGTTATGTACGGTAGTGTCGCTTATGGCTTGAGTAAGTTGGAAAATTATAGTTTTCAAGAAGCAGCTTATGCACCTACTGTTCGTTTAAAAACCATTGAAGTTGATTGTGCAGAAAAAAACAAATTTAAAACCTATGTTGTTGATGGTGAAATGGATAAAAATAAAGGGTTGAGTGTTTTTAGTAAAATTAAAAACGATGAAGCTATGTTGTTTGTATTCGATACTCTAGACAGGTATTCTTTTTGGATGAAGGATATGAAATTTCCAATAGATATTGTTTGGTTAGATCAATACGGGTATGTTGTGGATCTTAAAAGTGATGCATTGGTCAACACTTATCCAGAAGTATTTGAGCCCAAGGCAGAATCGTTGTACGTTTTGGAATTTAATGCTGGAATAGCACAAAAAATGAATATTAAAATTGGGGACTTCTGCAGTTTTGATTTATCTACGCTAAAATAGACCCTAAATACAGGCGTAAGAGAGTGCTTGCATTTTATTTTCTTTACATACAGAAAAAATTGTATTTTGTTTCATATTTCCGGAGTTATCCACTACTTTTTTTCTTGATAAGTTATAAAATGTATAACACTCGTTCACCTGTTTGGAATAACCGGACGAGATAGCATAAATTACACGTGGCTACAGTGATTCGTTAGACATGTTAGTTGCATACGATTATTAAAGTTAATTATTTACGATTTATGGCATCACCAAAGAAGAAAGTTGTTAAGAAAACAATAATAAAGACAGTTAAAAAAAATCAAAAAACTGCTACAAAAAAAGAAATTAAAAAAGTTGTCTCTAAGCCTGAAATAAAAGCTAGGGTTGAGGTTGTAATACCAGAAGAAAAAGTTGAAAAAACAGAAAAAAAAGCTTATCTGGTTAAAAGAATTATAAAGAGAAGTGGGGAAGTTGTTGATTTTGATTTTGAAAGGATTGTCAGTGCAATTCACAAGGCTATGATGTCGGTAGGAGAGGGATCATTTGAAGAGGCTTCTTTGGTTGCCAATAAAGTTTATGCAGATCTTGTTAGGGTTTCAAAAAAATATAAAAATTTTATTCCAGATGTCGAAGGAATTCAAGATACAGTTGAGGGAGAACTTATTTCAAGTGATTATCCAAAATCTGCAAAGTCTTTTATTCTCTATAGAGCAGAGAGAGCAAAGCAAAGAGAGAAAAATATTACAGTTCCTGCACACGTTAAAGCTTTAGCTGAGGAAAGTAAAAAGGCTTTCAGAAATCCACTTGGTGAATTTGTATACTACAGAACTTATTCAAGATGGGTTGAAGAAGAATCTCGTCGTGAGACTTGGACAGAGACAGTAAATAGGTTTATGTCTTTCATGAGAGAGAACATGAAAGATAAGCTTACAGAAAAAGAGTATGAAGAAGTTCACCACGGAATATTCAATCAAGAAGCAATGCCTTCAATGAGACTTTTGCAATTTGCCGGTCCTGCCGCAAGACGCAATCACGCATCAGTTTATAACTGTTCATTTATTGCACCTCAGTGCTATCAAGATTTTGCTGAAATAATGTTTTTGTCTATGTCAGGAGCTGGGGTTGGTTTTTCAGCTGAGAGTTATGCAGCTCAATCTCTTCCTCAAATTCAGTATCAGAAGAAAAGTAAGATGGCGGATTATTTAGTAGAAGATACCAGGGAGGGATGGTCTGATTCCTTGTCATTTGGAATGGAGAAGTGGTTCCAGGGAGCAGATGTAAACTTTGACTATTCCAAACTTCGCCCAGCTGGCGCTCGTCTTAAGACCACGGGAGGAAAAAGTTCAGGTCCTGCTCCGTTGATCCAAATTCATCAGTTCGTAAAAAATAAAATTCTTTCAAAGCAGGGTCAACACTTAAGTAACCTAGATGTTCATGATATTGTTTGTATGATTGGTATGGGAGTTGTTTCAGGGGGCGTAAGAAGAACCGCTCTTATTTCTGTTTTTGATCCAAAAGATGAGGCAATAAGAAACTGTAAGTCAGGACAATTCTGGACTGCGGAGCCTCAAAGGTCTCTTGCTAATAACTCAGCTGTTTATGACAATAAGCCAACCAATGCAGAGTTTTTGCAGGGTTGGATCGAGCTGATTAAAAGTGAGGCAGGGGAGCCTGGAATATTTAATAGAGGGGGCCTTAGGACATCTATGCCCGAATCCCGTGCGAAACTTTCAGAAGGTTGGTGGAATAAGTTTGGAACTAATCCATGTGGAGAGATTATCCTAAGGCCAAAACAATTCTGTAACCTATCAGAAGTTGTGGCACGTCATGAAGATACAAAGAAAGATTTAATGAGGAAGATTAGAATTGCAACAATTATTGGAACTTATCAATCAACTTTTTCAGACTTTATTTATCTATCCCCTGAATGGAAGAAAAACTGTGATGAAGAAAGATTGCTTGGAGTTTCAATTACAGGTATGTGGGATTGCCCTGCGGTTCGCGATGCGGCAACACTACGGGAGCTGCGAGAAGAAACTGTTAGGGTAAATAAAATTTATGCAAAGAAATTTGGTATTAATCCTTCAGCGGCAATCACGTGTGTTAAACCATCTGGAAATTTGTCGCAAACAGTGGACTGTTCTTCTGGAATGCATGCAAGACATTCAGATTATTACATTAGACGCGTCAGAATTTCTGCAACTGACTCTCTATTTAAAATGATGAAAGATCAAGGTGTGCCTTATCATCCTGAAGTTGGACAAACTAATGAAAATGCAACAACTTACGTTATTGATTTTCCGGTAAAGGCTCCAGAGGACTCTAAATTTAAAGACGATCTTTCTGCAATCGATCAATTGGAGTTTTGGAAATTAGTTAAGATAAACTATACACACCATAATCCATCTGTAACAATTTCTGTAGGTGATTCTGAGTGGGTAGAGGTGGCAAACTGGGTATACAAAAATTGGGATATTGTTGGAGGACTTTCTTTCTTACCAAAATCAAACCATGTTTATCAACTAGCTCCATATGAGACCATTACCAAAGAAAAGTATGAAGAGTTACTTGCAAAATATAAAGACTTGGATTTTTCAAAGATAGTTATTTATGAGAAATTAGATGAGACCGATGTTAAATCAGAATTAGCTTGCGCAGGTGGAAAGTGTGAGACAGAGGATATACCAGTATCAGCTGGTGGGTCTGCTGTGTCTGCTTAGGGTATGATCCTAAGAATATTACAAAAAACATGTTTTTTATAAAATCACATGTTTTTTTTGGGTTTATTAATCAAAACTTATCCCCAGTAATTTCAATTTAGCTCTTATCAAACAGGAAGATAAGTAGTATTATATAGA
>CAJBHC010000003.1 GCA_903952785.1 uncultured bacterium
ACATTTCACTTGTACTACATTGATATGATAAAAATATCGCTAATCCGATAAAAACTGATAAAATCTGATATATCATAATTATAGCCATGAGATAGCTATAATTATGGCAAAAGCCTCAATTTTAGCGTAGGCGCTTTACTAATCGTATATAATCGTATATAATCGTATATAAGCTAAATATATGAAAAAACGCTATGAAAAAAGAATAATTCTTACCTCTGAAATTGTCTCAAAGGTAACCCAAATTGATGAACTCAAGGGTCTTTGGCGTGGAGGTCTTTCTATTAATCCTCAAATTCTAAGCAGGCTAAAGAAGTCTGTTATTATAACAAGTACTGGTGCATCCACTCGTATTGAAGGGTCTAATATGAGTGATCAAGATGTCGAACGTTTTTTGAGTGCATTAAAATCTAATCCACCAGAAAATAGAGATGAGGAGGAAGTTGCGGGGTATGCTAATCTTCTCGGAAGAGTTTTTGATTTCTGGCAAAAATTTAAATTATCTGAATCTACTATTTTAACATTTCATGAAATTCTTCTGCATTACTCTAATAAAGATGAACTGCATAAGGGAAAATATAAAACAAAAGAAAATCTAGTTGTTGCGCAGAACAAAAGTGGAGAGCAAGTTGTAATCTTTAGACCAACGGAAGCGTGGTTAACAAAAAAAGAAATGGACGATGTTCTTTATTGGGCTAATGGCGCACTTTCTGATAAGAAAATTCATCCAATACTTATTATTGCAAATTTTATTTTTGAGTTTTTAGCTATTCACCCGTTTTCTGATGGGAACGGAAGACTTTCTAGAGCATTAACTAATATGCTGCTTCTTCAGGCTGGATATGAATATATTCCATATGTTTCCTTAGAGGAGATAATAGAAGAAAGAAAGGATTCGTATTACGCATCACTTCGTCAAACTCAAAAGCTCCACAAAACTGAAAATGAAGATATTACTATTTGGCTCAATTTCTTTTTGGATACACTTTTAATTCAAGCAAACAAGGCAAAAGAACTTATGGAGAATGACGATCCAACAAAATTACTCTCTGGAAGGCAGAATGAAATATTTGCGCTATTTGAAACGGATTCACTTTCTGTTTTAGATATTAAAGGTAGATTGCCAGATATTCCAGACGTCACCATCAAACAAGTACTTTCAAAACTAGTTTCGTTAAAGTTGATTGAGAGGATTGGATTAGGAAGAAGCACTAGGTATATAAAGTACAAATAATAAAAATGAGCCTCATAAAGGCAAGAAGAGAAATCGAAAAAATTGCTCCAAACCCATATTTATACTATTATAATCACATGTCTAATGAAACTAACAAAGACGACAATATCATAACCGCTGTCCTCCCAGGATTCATGGAGCTTACTCCAAAAGATCAAATGGCATTCGATAGAATGAAGGATATAATCGCCCTAACTTATAAACAGTTCGGTTTTATATCTATTGATACTCCGGCAATTGAAAGATCTGAGGTACTACTTGCAAAGGCAGGTGGGGAAACTGAAAAGCAAATTTATAGATTCAATAAGGGGGACAATGATTTGTCACTTAGATTTGATCTTACAATTCCGCTTGCAAGATACGTTGCTGAACACCAGCAAGATTTGGTTTTTCCATTTAGAAGATCTCAAATTGCAAAGGTCTATAGAGGAGAGCGTCCACAGAAGGGTCGTTTCCGGGAGTTTTATCAATGTGATATTGATATCATCGGAAGAGATTCACTTTCCTTGATGAACGACGCTGAAATCCCAAGCGTAATTTACTCCGTATTTTCAAAATTAGATTTTGGTCCTTTTGTGATTAAGATAAATAATCGTAAAATTATAAGCGGTCTTCTTGAGTCGCTCGGCGTGGCGGAACTTGGAGTGGAGATAATGCGCACGATTGATAAGTTAGACAAAATTGGAAAAGAGGAAGTTGCAAAAGCGCTACTTGAAATTGGTGTGATAGAAGCAGTTTCTGCCGATATCTTCAGATTCCTTGAAATCTCCGGGACAAATGAAGAAGTTGTATCTATTCTAAAGCAAGTAAGTGAGAAGCTTAGTAGTAACAAAGAAATATTTGATCTGGGAGTTCTGGAGCTTAGTGAGGTTGTAAAAAAAATCAAACTATTTGGGGTGCCTGACAAAAATATTGCGATAGACCTTTCAATCGCAAGGGGCCTTGATTATTACACAGGAACAGTTTATGAGACCAGGCTCACTGACTATCCTCAAGTTGGGTCAGTTTGCTCAGGAGGAAGGTTTGATAACTTGGCTGAGAAATATTCTGAAAAGAAGTTCCCTGGAGTTGGAATTTCAATCGGGCTAACAAGACTATTTTCACAGCTAAAAGACGCTGGGATAATTGATGCAATCCCCGGATCGTCTACTCCAACAAAAGCCTTGGTAATTCCAATGATTGAAGATATGAGTGTCCCATTTAACATTGCATCAAAATTGAGAGAAGCTGGAATTCCAACAGAAGTATATTTTGACGATGTTAAAGCCAAAGTCAAACTAGCTTATGCTAATAAGCTTGAAATTCCATATGTTATTTTGATAGGGGAGGATGAATTATCAGCAGGTAAATATATGCTTAAGGACATGGTATCAGGAGAGCAAGAATTGATAGGGGAGGATGATTTAGTAGAAAAATTGAAGAAGTAAAATAAGGGCCGTAGATATCATTTTATTAGAAACTTGCACATTTCAATAATATGTGGTAATATTAATTCATCGTGAAAATAGATAGTTTAATTAGATTCAACCAACCAACAATAAGCCCGATAACGGGAAGTAGTATTATCGCCTAAAATTGATGACCTTAAAACGTCATCTATTTTTTTATCAAAAAAACCCGCCAAAACAACCAAAATGAATACATTTTCAAAAATAACACAATTCTTCGCATGGTTTATCATACTAGGTCTTTCCAGACCGTTCTTTAAGATCGAAGTCAGAAACAGGGAGAACCTAAAGGGTGTTAGAGCTCCCGCTATTTTAATCTCAAATCACATTAGATTTTATGATAGTTTTCTTTATAGAATTGCTGTAGGACTGCGATCTCCTCTTGCCCCTCTAAGATTCATGGGGGTTAAAAGATTCCATAGCCCCGTACTTAACTTTATAAGTGATATAGGAATAGTGCCATTTGTATATTTTTTGATGGGGGTTGTAACGGTGGTTACTGGACAGGGTGTTAGCAAAAATCTAGAGGGTGCCAAGAAAGCCCTCCGTGGTGGAGCGGTTATTGCAATGTTTCCAGAAGGTAGGATGTTTTACGATGATACAGTTGGACCCTTCAAATGGGGTGCTGCAATCTTGGCAGAAGAAACAGACACACCTCTTATGCCGTTTGCCATCAGAAAGCATGGTAGAAGAGTTATTATTAATGTTGGACATTCATTTTGTATAGATAAGACAAAGGGTCCAACAGAGAATACAGAAATCATCAGAGATGTAATAGTGGATTTGTTTAATGAAATTAAGTTCTAATTTATTCGATATTGGTCTATAATAAAAATATGAAAATAGAAACACATTCAAACTATGTTAAATTATCTTATGGAGTACTGAGAAGAATAGTAGCCATCTTCATGAGGTTGTTTCTTGTCAAAAAAACTTCTGGTTTTGAACATATACCAAAACAAGGTCCCGCAATCATTGCAATGAATCATCAGAGTTTTTTTGACTTTTTAACTGTTGCAGCTGTCGCTCCAAGAAACATTCACTTTTTAGCGGCTGAAAAATTTTTCGAAAGTAAATACTGGAGAATATTAATGATTGCAACAGGTCAAATTAGGGTTGATAGAAAAGCGGAGGATAAGACAAAATCATTACTGGGCGTACATACCCATCTTAAGGCAAAAACCTTAGTTGGCATTTTTCCTGAAGGTACGAGGTCTCATTTAAAGGATGAAATGCTAAAGGCTTTCACTGGAATAGCAAAATTTGCGTTAGAAAATAATATTCCGATAATTCCGGTTGGCATAATCGGTACACATGAGGTTATGGCTAAAGGTGATAAAAAGCCAAAAATCAAAAGGGTGGTTGAAATTCACGTTGGAAAGCCGTTACATTTTGAAAAATACAAAGGTATGCAAGATAATAAGGAGATTTGTACTTTTGTAACAGAAAGGGTGATGCTTGAGATTGCTAAATTGTCAGGTAAGGCATATCCTCACATTGAATCCTTGATGCATAATGACTTTGTGGATAAAAATGTTGCATTG
>CAJBHC010000004.1 GCA_903952785.1 uncultured bacterium
CATGGAAAAGTTTGGAAGAATATTTGCATTGGTACAATTATGAAAGAATACACCTTGGCAAATATTTAAACGGCATGATACCAATCGAAAAGTATCATTATTATTTATCAACAGTGTCACCCTTGAAGGTTAACTAAACATCAACGCGATTGGAAAATACTTCAACCTGCGCCAACTCTTACTTGTTAGCTTAATTTTTCTTATAGTCTTGAAATCGTATAAATCCCCGCCTTCTTGCCAGAAACCAAAATATGGGAAACCCTATCTAACTTCATTGTTTTCTGAAAATTGAAAAGATTATTCTTAAACTCTTCTTTGTCCCCCACAATTAGAATTACGGCTTTTCCACCCTTCATTAGTACAAACTCAAACTTCTTCAACATCTCAGAATAGTCAATTTGATTATTCTCAAAGGCATGATCCTTGAAAACACTCTTTCCTCTAAAGCTTGTCCATGGTGGATCGGTAATTATTTTTGTAATGGAAGATTTAGGAATAACTTTTTCATCTTGGTCGAAGAAATCGCCAAAAATTAATTGAATATTTTTTCTAGTATTAATTTGCCTATTTAATTCCTTATGAATTCCTTCAATTGCACGCTCATGAGAATCAACTCCGATTGCTTTTCTATAAGCATTAAAGTGAACGCGCTCTTTCAAGATTCCTCCGTAACCGCAGAATGGATCAAGGATTATATCCTTTGGTGTTGGGTTAGACTCTAGTATTAATAACTCAGCAATCTCTGGACTTAACTCCCCTGCTCTATGAAATTTTTTGTCTTCAGAAAGTTGTGTGAGACGGAGTGCACATATTAATCTAATATTTTTATTTCCATGTTCAAGAATCTCACCCATCGCGGTTTGCTCGGGTTCGTTTGGAGAATTTTTATTTACCCCACTCTTGTCCATGTTCTTTTCAGCCGTTGCCTTGGCGACAGCCGCGTTCCATTCTTCGTCAACCTCATCCACACCTGCGCCATGTTCACTCTTCTCAACTCTAGTCTTATTTCTTCTCATGAACCAAAGTTCTCTTTGTGGCTCTCGAACAGAAAGCTTCATCCCAAGATCCTTTTCGACAACAGTTTCAGCCTTTTGAAGATATACTCTATCAAAACCAATTGTCTGATTATTTTCAGATACAACAATTTTAAAAGTCTCTCTATGTTTTCCAAGTAGAGTTTTTATGTGCGATTTATTATGCACGCCATCGTTTATAAATCTCTTGAATAGATTTTCAAAAGACATATCTTCTTTAAAATATAATCCATTCAGTATTACGAAGATATTTGTAAGGAAGCGCATTTGACGCAACTCATGTGGAGTATAATCCGTTTCAAAAACTACCATTCCATCAAGAACCTCAACTATTCTGAATCGATCCTTAGGTTTTTTCTTAAGTTGTCTCTCGATTATTTGCTGTCCTCCACTCACAAAAGTGGCACAGTATAAGTCCATTTTATTTGTCATAATTTTATTGTTTTAGGGTTTTCGCCTAGATAGGTTCCATATGCCTTTATAATAATTTTGGCTACGAAGTACCTATAACTATGGTTATTTTAAGGGTTTAGGTCCAGATCTTTGACCTGTTTTATCAAGCCAGAGTGACCCATTCGTCCTATCCCCTTCTAGTCATTGTTAACAATACGACAATTGGAGCTAAAACACAAACCAGGTGGCCAATTCCCGATGTAAAGAAGGCTCTAATGTCTGTTGTTAAACTGAAGATGTCTCTAGCTGGCAAGACGTGGAAAGTGATAGTCATTACCAGCAATATTACAGAAACTGACAGAAGCAGAGCGTCAACAAAGCCTGCGATTCCACCTCTGGCTCCCTCATAATGACTGAGTCTTCTTGTAACCAAGAAAACCAAAGCAAAGATTACTAGGAATACAAAAGCAAGAGATAAGTAAATATGAAATGAAGTATCTTTAACTGCAGTTATCATTGTTAGATATACAGCAGGGATTGAAGCATAGATTACGGCTGTAGGATAAAATGCAATTATAATGGAATACATTATGCCTCGGCCTTTATAAAAAGTTAATATTACAAGAACTACTAGCGTTGCGATAAGTGCGATGTTAAACATATTTATTTATTATATATTGTTTTTTATTTTTTGGGAATGTTTATATAAAAAATACGCACGCGACACCTTCCGTAAAAAACGGTCGGTATCACGTGCGATTAGTATCTACAGATTTTTGACAAAGGAAACATCCCGGTGGAATTTATTCAACGAGAGTCCATTTCATGGTCACTGTATTTTCGACGGTTTGAATCAGTTGCACCATCCCAACTCCACGAACAAAGATAACTTCCTCTTCAAAGCCATGGTCCAGCAAACCACCCTTCTTATCTCCAACTTCCATCTCTCGAGCTGTCACTTCTCGAATAAACTTTAGGGCTGGTCTATTTTTATGCTCTGTCGGTCCGACGAAGGTTAGGGAGTCATTTTCCTTACTGAGGCCAATGGACATCATAGGCCTTTCACCAAAGAAAAAGAATCTAAGTGCACAACCCGGCTCAGCATCGTAACTTCCCCAGCCACTTCCTGACCTCATTGATCCCGGGCTATTGGGGCTACGTTCAGTAACCAACATTACTTCATATCTATCGCCCTTGGAAATAGCAAAGAAGACTTTATCAGAATCGTAGAAAACTCCAATGTCATCCCGTTCAATATCCAACTCATACCCCTCTGGGTGTTCTAAAATGCCCTGTTTTGAGGACTTGCTTTTGACTTTCAGAATCAAATGGAGGTCGTTCCGATCTTTCTTTCCCAATAACATGTAACGCCCTCGAGTTTCTGTACGGGATTTTGACCACCTCACCTGCTCATGATTCATGGCCGGAGTTTCCTCTGATTCCATCAACTCGATTTTGTAATCAAAACGATGTCCAATATCGGTTGGAAAGTATTCTTCAGGCTTACCTGGAGGCAAGCGTTTGGCTTCCATGTTCGCAGATGTCTGCTTTTCTTTTGATTGGTTGTTGGCTGGTTTGTCACAACCGACGAGGGCTAAAAGACAGCCCGTGAATATAGACATAATTAGTGTTTTCATCGTTACTTAGCGTTGTTTGTTTTTCTGTGTTTTCAGTGTTAGTGGATAGGATTATTGTTTTGAATGAACTATTGTTGTTCCCCTACTCCGAAAAAACATTATAGCGAATAGGCCTTTTTGTCAACAGAATCAATAGACTAAAAGATAGCCAAACAAAAATCCCGCCTGCTTCAATGCATTAACGGGATTTTGTTTTTTTAAATAAAATTATTTTCTTCTCTTTGTTGTAGTTCTTGCCGCAATCTTTGCATGCTTAACTGCAAGTCTTTTTGCTGTCTTCTTAGAACGTGTAGTTCTATTTTTTCCAACACTTGTTGCTCTTTTTGCCATGATGAATATATTATACACTAATTTTAATTTTACAAAAGGATGATTCGTAGTTAGACCACAATAATAACCCGTCTATCACCTCACTCCCTCAATACTGTTTCTCGTCACAGTCCCAAAATACCCCACAGCTGGTACAATCTTATTCGCCTTCTGAAACCTAACAAGTGCAGCTTTTGTTGCAGGACCAAAGGTAGTGTTCTCTCTTCCTTTTGAACCAACCCCCTTCTTTGATACTGGGAAGCCGTTGTTGTTTAGGAATTGCTGTAGGAGTTTAACATCTAATCCTTTCATGCCA
>CAJBHC010000005.1 GCA_903952785.1 uncultured bacterium
CATGGAAAAGTTTGGAAGAATATTTGCATTGGTACAATTATGAAAGAATACACCTTGGCAAATATTTAAACGGCATGATACCAATCGAAAAGTATCATTATTATTTATCAACAGTGTCACCCTTGAAGGTTAACTAAACATAGAGACCAGTTTGGGCGCTTGTTTGGTTGTTGTTTGAATATCATTTGGTCATTTTCCGGCCGGCTTAATTAGCTATAAACCGTTCTATTTGCTAGACTACCTGTACTTATGAGTAAAGACATGTCTGGACTTAAAAAGAGAATAATTGGCCTAGATTTTGGGTCAAAAAGAATTGGGGTTGCCGTCTCTGACGATCTGGGCTTCTTGGCCTTTCCGTTAACGGTGGTTGCTGGATTTGGGCATGACAAAGACAAGAGAGGGGATAGGGTAGTCCAAACTGAACAGGAGGTCCTAAAAGTTTTGAAAGAAAAGGAGGCCGAGATTGTAGTGATTGGACACTCTGTTGATTTAAAGGGGCTTGATAATGCAATCATGACTGACGCTAGAGCGTTTGGTTCGATGCTCCAAAATCAAGGTTTTGAAGTAGTTTATGAACCAGAGCTGTTTTCAACTGTTCAAGCAACAAAGATTCAGGGTGAGAATAAGGACGTTGATGCTTCAGCCGCCGCTATAATTTTACAAAGTTACTTAGATAGAATAAAATTTAAAAATATGAATACACAAACACCAGAATACATAACAATTGATGATTTTGTTAAGGTTGAAATGAAAATAGGTCAGATTTTAACAGTTGAAAATGTAGAGGGGTCTGATAAGTTGTTGAAGCTCTCTGTTGATTTTGGAGAAGAAAAACCAAGGCAAGTTCTCTCTGGAATAGCAAGACACGTTAAGGCGGAAGAAATAATTGGGAAGAAGTTCCCCTTCGTTACAAACCTAGCTCCTAGGATGATGATGGGACACGAAAGTCAGGCTATGATACTTGCGGGAGGTGATGGCGTAGGTATTGCTCTGCTTAATCCAAGTAAAGATCTACCAAACGGAACAAAATTAAAATAATATAAAGTATTAGGCGAGTTGAAGAAGATATAATATTGAGATGTCGGGAGTTTTGTGTTTGTGGAAAAAAACGAAAAAATCATAACAAAATCTTTTTGTTATGATAGAATAGTAGTACATGTCGCATATAGATTTTTTTAATAAATATTTTCCGACAGCACACTATCTAGAGATGTCACACGTTGGTGTTGATGTTAGTTCATCAGCTGTTCATGTTTCTGAATTATTAAGAACTTCAAAGGGTTTAAAATTAAGGTTTTGTTCTGAAGAAAAGCTTGACGCTCCAATCTTGTCAAATGAATCTCTGATTTCTAATAAAAACCTAATAACTATTCTAAAGAAGATTCAAAAAAAGTATAATCTAAAGTTTGTGGAGGTTTCTATACCAGAAGAAAAGGCATATTTATTCACAATAGAAGTGGAGGACGGTTCAAAAGAGGAAATTAGGACTAGAATAGAAATGCATCTTGAAGAAAATGTTCCAATATCTATAGACGATGCTGTTTTTGATTATCACAGAATAAAGAAAAATGAGAATACTGGTATGCAGTTTCTAGCGGTTTCAGTTGTGCCGTCTATTGTTATAAATGAATATATAGAACTTTTTGAATCATGTGGAATGTTCCCAATTTCTTTTCTGATTGAGAATCAGGCGCTATCAAGGGCTATTATTAAAAGAGGCGACAGAGAGAATTATCTCGTTGTCAACGTTGGTAGTAAAAGTACTGTTTTGTCTGTCGTAAACGATGAGACTGTGCAGTTCACATCAACGGTGTCTTTAGGTTCTGAGGACTTTACTAATGCCATAATGAAGGCGGCATCCCTTGATCAAGATCAAGCGGTTTCCTTAAAGTATGAAAAAGGCTTTTCAAGAGACAAAGAAAATGAGGTTGTATCAAACGCACTAATTGGAACTTCCAATATTTTGATTGAAGAAATTAAGAAAATTTTTGTTTATTGGAATAGTCTTAATACTTCTAAGGGCCTAGAGGGTGTTATAACAGAGTTACAAGACAATAATTCAGCATTTAATAATGGTGGTGTTAAGAAAATATTAATTGCTGGAAGAGAGGCTGGTATAATAGGTTTCAGAGATTTCTTGGCTATTTCATTGAAAACTCCAGTTGAGATTGCAAACGTCTGGACAAACATTTTATCGTTTGAAAATGATATTCCAGAAATATCAATGAAGGAGTCATTGGGTTATGGTATTTCCCTTGGACTAGCTTTATTAAAAGATCAATAAAACAAAATGTTACATTTATTAACAGAATCACAAAAAAATAAGGTTATAAAAGAATACAAAATGAGGCTTGCTATTGTGATTTGTTGGCTAGCTGTTTTTATATCCTTAACTGGTTCTGCACTGTTGTTACCTAGCTACTTAACAGCCGTTGGTAAGGTTAATACGATTAAAGGTGATAATCAGTCCAAGGAGAATTCAGTAAAGTCTTTGAAAGATCAAAATTTTCAAGACAAGATTAAATTGGTAGATTCTAACCTAAATGCATTAAAGCTCTCTGTAGATATAATGTCACCCAGAGAAACATATTATAAAATATTAAATAGCCTACCAGCTGGCGTATATGTTGATAGATATACATATGGTTTGAAGGATGAAAATAATGCATCAATCAGTATAAGTGGAGTGGCTGGCGATAGGGGGAAAATGATAGAACTACAAAATTTATTAAAATTAAATAAAGAGTTTACTGGTATTGTAATTCCAATTACAGGTCTTACAAAGAAAAAAGATTTAACTTTTTCTTTGAACTTTAATTTAATTAAGAATATTAAAAAATAGTTATGTTGAAGAAAACAATTTACATTTTAATATCATCCATAACTCTTGCTGTAGTTTCTATTGTCAGTTATCTCTATTTAGTTATGTATGTGGGAGGTATGGGTAGTGATTTAAATGATATGTATGTTAAATCAGAAGAATTAACAAAAGAGGAAAACAGTCTAAATTCCATTAGAAGGGTTGCTCAAAATGCCGACCAAAGAAATGAAGAGCTTTCCAAATATATTGTTCCTGCGGACAACGAGGGGGCAATTAGTTTTGTTCAGACAATAGAAGAAGCCGCTGAGTCTTATGGTTTGACCGCTAATACCAACTCAATTGAAATTACCACTGATGATAAAATGACTAAAATTAATAAGGAATATTTGGTTGTAAAAGAAACGATTATCGGTATGGAACCTTCGATCCTAGCTTTTGTACAAAAGATAGAAAATATACCATTCAATATTAAAATTAGAAGTTATTCCATGTCAAAGGTTGGGGTATCACAAAATGCATCCAGCTCACAATACCAGTTAGATTTAGAAATATTAGTTATTAAAGAAAAATAATATGAAAATAGAATTAGGACAATTTGGAAATAGATTCAAAAGCATATATATATTTGGAAGTCATCCAATTCAAGATTGGCACAGAATTCTTCTTGTTGGTTTTTCTATTGTCCTTGGCGTTTTAATTTGGAGCTACTTTTTCTATTTTTCTGTTCAATCCGAGTTCAGGTCAGATTTCAATAGTTCTACAGAATTTGTACCAGTGAAAGACAAGGAGGCTGAAATTAAGGAGGTTGTTGAAAAATACAAGGCAAAGGAGGTTTTGTGGGGTGGGATGGCGACAACTACGAAGGTGGGGTCGGGGGCCAGCGCTGGCGCTACAACAACGACGAAGACTGACTAACCTCAGTTGGGGCTGGCAAAATTTAAAAAATATGCTATTGTACCTACATGCTCTTGTAGTTCAATGGATAGAACTGCGGACTTCTAAGCCGTTAATGTAGGTTCGATTCCTACCGAGAGCACATTGATCACATTAGACAAAAAAACAACACTTAGCGTGTTGTTTTTTCTGGTGGGCGATAAGGGACTCGGGGCTTACAGCCCCAGTACACCTTTGCTATTTTTTCAAATCCTTCGGATTCTCAAAAATATAGCAAAGCTTTTCTCGTCCCTTATGGAGGTGCCTCAAGGCACCTCCCATCGCCTCACTTAAACAAAAAACAACAGAAATAAATTCCTGTTGTTTTTGTTTGGTGGGCGATAAGGGACTCGAACCCCTGACCTTCTCAGTGTAAATGAGTTGCTCTACCAACTGAGCTAATCGCCCTCATTTGGTTCACATAATATATACTATTATTGAAATAATATCAATATCAAGTATGATAGCGGTAATGTTATCGATAATATACCAAGACAAGGACGTTTTGATCATAAATAAGCCAGCAGGCATTATGGTTCATGGCGATGGAAAGACAGAAGAAAAAACCTTGTGTGATTTTGTGGAAGAAGAATTTCCGGAGACCAAAGATGTGGGGGAGCCTATGATGATAGGCAGGGGGCCAAGCAGGGAACCTACAATTTTGAGACGGCCAGGGATTGTACATAGGTTAGACAAAGAAACCTCTGGAGTCATGGTTGTGGCCAAAAATCAGCCCGCATTTGAAATACTTAAAAAACAATTTCAAGACCATATAATTAAGAAAACATACAACACTTTTGTCTGGGGGTACGTAAAGGAGGATGAAGGGGTGATAGATAGAAACATTGGAAGAAGTAAGGGGGACTTTAGAAAGTGGAGTGCCCAACGCTTTTCACGTGGTGAGCTTAGACCTGCAATAACTGAATTTAATGTTTTAAAGAGATTCGATGGAGATCCGGTAATGAAGCGTGGCGCAATAATGGTTGGTAAAGGTAATTCTAAGATACCGTTGATGTTTACATTCGTTGAGGTGCATCCACTAACCGGACGAACACATCAAATCAGAGTCCATTTTAAGGCCATAAACCACCCTGTGGTTGGGGATAGTCTCTATGCCGAGAATCATCCATATGCTTTGGGCTTTGACCGCTTGGCTCTTCACGCTCGCAAATTAAAGCTAATCTTACCGACGGACGCTGTTGTTGACGATGAGGGTGGGGTAAGCGGAAAAATGAGCGAGTTTGAAGCAGATTTACCTGTAGATTTCAAAAAAGCGACGGACGCGTTATTATAATATTAATGAAAAGTAAAACTAAAGGACTTCGAATTAAGATTACCCAAACTAAGGGGCTCCGAACTTGGATTGAAATAGATAAAAAATCAGTTTTAAGTAATTTGAAATCGTTTCGCGGTTTTGTTGGCAAGAATGTTAAGATAATGTCCGTTGTTAAGTCTAATGCCTACGGTCATGGTCTTTGGGATTTTGCAAATATCATAGAGAACAATAAAGATTTAGATTGGTTTGGTGTGGACTCGGTTGTTGAGGGCCTCACTTTGAGACAAGAAGGGGTTAAAAAACCGATTCTCGTTCTTGGGTATGTCCTACCAGAGATGTTAAGGGTGGCAGAGGAGAATGATTTAAGTATAGCTGTGTCTTCTTTTGAAACTATTGAGGGAATTCTAAAGACTAAATTTAGCAAAAAACTTAAGATTCATTTGAAAGTGGATACCGGTATGCATCGACATGGTTTTAACCTGAATCAAAAGCTAGAGGTTTCTTTTGCCCTAAGGAGTATCTTGTCTAAAGTTGAGATTGAGGGTGTTTTCACCCATTTCTCATCTGCAAAAGATCCAAACGATAGAGCTTATACCAACAAGCAGATTGCTGAATTTATAGAATGGACGGATTTTTTATCGAAGGAATTAAATATAAAACCCATCAGGCACGCGTCTGCGACCGGCGGAAGTTTGATTTACGAAACGGCTCATTTCGATATGATTAGAGTTGGAATTGGAATGTATGGACTTTGGCCGTCTGTGGAAGCAAAAAAACATAAATCTGGATCAATAAAAATAAAACCAGTTTTAGCTTGGAAAACTATCGTTGCAGAAATTAAGGAGGTTAAAAAAGGAGAGGGAATAGGTTATGACTTATCGGAAAAAATTAACAAAAATACCAAGGTTGCCATTTTACCCATAGGTTATTGGCATGGTTTTCCTCGAGCTCTTTCTCGAATTGGCTATGTCTATATAAAAGGTCAGGCCTGTAAAGTATTAGGAAATGTCTGCATGGACATAATAGTGGTGGACGCTACAAAGGTTCCAAGCGTAAAAGTTGGTGATGAGGTTGAAATTATCGGCCAAGACGACAATCGCAAAAATAGTTTGGTAAACATGGCTAAACTGCACAACATTTCCATTTATGAGCTGGTGACCAGAGTTAACCCATTAATCAAAAGGATTGTTGTTTGATCGATCGGATATTCCTTATTGGGTATATTGATGCACATAAAAAACATGCATAAAACAATTGTACCCAACGAGATTAAAATGGTAGAATTACAGAGTATTTGATTATAAACAATTACTACAAATTAAATGAATGAAAAAACTTATATTAGCCAAAAACTTGCTCAGTCTTCTGTGCCCGGATGCGAGAGAGAAAGAGAGAGAGTAAATAACCCCTCGCGAAAGATAAGTTTTTCATTAAAAACTGTTGCGGTTTTATTTTGCTTTGCTTTGTTTTTTGGATTGGCTAGTTCTGCAAGCGCGGCAACATATTATGTACGCGCAGATGGTACTGTGACGGCGGCCAATAAAGCAAATGCCACAAGTCCTAATGCGGTGGGTACGTCTTTGAATATGGCGCAGGCTAATGCGTCAACTTTTTTGGCGGGAGATCAAGTCCTTTTTAGCTCTCAGGGAGGCAATTATACCTCAAGTCTGGTTTTACCCTCTGGTGGATCTGGGGTTGACACGGAAATTACCTATGCGAATGTTCCCGCTGAAACGCCTGTCATATCAATGGCCACTGACCCGCTTATTGATACTAATGCAAAGTCGAATATTAAAATAATTGGATTCTCTTTAATATACACTGGAACAACAAACAATTTTGCAAATGGTATTAAGGTTAACGGCAACGGAACATCAAATATAACCATCAATAGTAATACTATCAATATGGGCGGCTATGGATATGGAATTATTTCAGCATCAAATAATCTTTCTGGTGTTCATATGGATGGTAACAGTATTTCAAATGCTGGCGCTACTAAATTTTCTCTTTACTTCTATGGTACAGGGCTTAGCAATTTTACCTTGACGAACCATACTGTTGTAGAGACTTCATTGGGGGCGCATTTGTTAAACATTAATGGTTTGACAGTAAATGGATATAATGCATCTGGTGGAGTTGCTAGTACTAATATGATAAAAGTTTCTTCTTGCACCGGAACAATTTCGATAAATAATTTAACAGCGAATATTACACTTGGAACAGCGCTCTATCTATACCAGTGCACCTTCGGAAGTGGGTCTGCAGTTTCAAATGCAAACATCTCAAATTCTACCGCAGGAAACGCTATCACTATAGATTCTAGCACGGGGACTTTTGCAATGAGTAGTGGAATAACAGTAACAGGCACTAATGGAAATTATTCTATTGCATATGTCAGTAGTGCATTGACTAATGCAACATTGTCAGCAAATATTAGCGGTACAGCGAAACCAGGATTCAGATTTGATAATTCAAGCGGTCTAACTGTCAGCAGTTCATCATATTCTGGTACAGGGACAAGTGGTTATTTTGTTGCGAATGGTTCACATAATATTGATTTTATTTCTAACACATCTAACGGCGGTGGTTTGGGTGGAGGATTTTGGGAACAAGATTCCTCATATATAACTTACACGGGTAAATGGATTTGGCTTTACAGCAAAAACGACAACAGGTAGTAGTACAAATATTTCGTATCTTAGATGCCACGCCGGCAGTCAATCTCAGCCAAATAATGTTGTAGGATTTACTACGACAGGTTTTACAGCGGCCGGAGGTGTAAATGGTGTTACATACACAAATTGTACCGCGGATTATAATGCTGATCTTGGGTTTACCGCTCTAAATTCAGCGAACAATGTAACATATTGGTATTGTAAGGCATCTTATAATGGAAGAATAAATGCTTCTGCTAACGGTGGTGCGTTCTTAGCTCATGACTCTGCGACTAATGTAAAGGCGTATTATTCTATTGCTCACCATAATTACAATGAAGGCATTGGTGATGTAAGTGGTGGAACAAATGTTTATTATAATAATGTCAATTGGGCTAACGGATACGTGTCAGGAGATACATTTTGGGGTAGTACAGTGACGAGTCCTACTACAGGTCGAGGTAATATGTATTTTAGTATGGTAGGAGGTAATGGTACATTTAAAAATATCATTTCAGGTAGCGGAAAACCACGTGAGAGGTCTGATTACGTGCCTTTATCAACGACATTTGATTACAATTTGTATAACGCATTGGATAACAACGCATTCACAACAAATGATGGAGGAACAGCACAAACATCTTGGTCAACATACCACTCCTCAAAAGAGCTAAACAGCAATAATGCCGACCCTCTTTTTGTAAACACCTCCGGCTCATACTCCACATCAACTGATTTTCAGCTCACATACCTTTCTCCAGCTATTGATACAGGAACAACCCCAGCCTGGATGACCTCCACCACCACCGACTACGCCAACAACCCCATCTATGGCACCCCAGACATCGGAGCATATGAATATCAACCACCATACACTATCACAACTGACCATCCACAATATTCAAGTAACATCAGAATATACGGAGATGGTAAATATAGATACATCACAGCAACCACATCTTCTTCAACTGCTAATCTCTCTGTAACACCAGAAGGAGGTTTTCCAACATACAGTGCATCAACTAC
>CAJBHC010000006.1 GCA_903952785.1 uncultured bacterium
ACACATACCGTTTTGTCTCCCCCGCCATAGTATACAAACAAATCATCATTTAGGACCAAAGCGCCAGAGGCGTAAACAACTCCTGGCTTACCATCATTTTCATAAGAAGCGTCTGGAGCAAGTATTGGGGCACTAGATCTATACAAAATCTTTGTTGGATCCTTGAGATCCAAAATCATGGCACCAAGCTTGTATCTATTCCACTCCTTTTTATCAATTGCATGGTAAAGTAAAAGCCAACCAATTTTTGTTTTAATTGGTGGAGGGCCACCTCCTCTTATGATATTATCCCAAGAATCAATTCTTCCCGGTTGCGGACCTTCTAATCTTGGACTTTCAATATTTCCAGATAAGGTGTCTAAAGAATCAACGTATTCAATCAAAACTTTAGGGACTATTGTATGTAAAATTGCATATTTACCATTAACTTTCTCTGGAAAAATAAGCCAATTTTTATTTGTTTGTCCTAATGCAGAAACATATTTTGGTTTTTTCCAATTCCATTTTCCAGCTTTCAAGTCTTCCATCGATATAGAAGTTAGGGCGATTCGAACGGAATGCCAACCTTCAAATGCCGTATAGGTCATATACACTCTACCATCAATCACAACGGCACGAGGATCTTCACACCCTCCCCAACTACCACCTGAAGTGTAGATGCCAGGCTCATAATATTTTGGGGTAAAAGTACTATTGCCTGTGTCCATAGGTGACGATACTGGCCTAGAATCAAATATCGGGTAAGAAGTCCTATATTCAAATTTTAGACCAGAGCCATCCTTACTTTTTGCATGACCAATTCTAGAGACACCATCATCACCTATCGCCCTATAAAACAAATGGACAAAACCTTCATCATCTTCTATTGCTGCGGGATTAAAAGTTCCAACTGTTTCCCATCCACTGTATGGTTTTGGTTGTATAATTGGATTATTTTCATGTCGATCCAAAGTTAAAGTCAGAGCAAGACGCTTAGGAACTTTTCTTCTGTTATACAAACTGACTAAGTGTTTAACTAGATAGAAAACACTTACTACAACCCCGGCCGATAAAACTCCTACAATTAATATATTTAAATAACTCATGATTGTATTTTACTTAGTCTATCATATTTGTCTTCGATACGGACAATGTCATTCTCATCAAAATCACCATATGCTATTTCTAATAAAACCACATCTTCATCTCCTGCCTCTATTCTATGTAAGCTTTTGCGAGGAACAAAATAATCCTCACCTGGAATAATATCTTTTCTGGCACCACCAACTGTTGCTACACCATTACCAGACAATATCCTCCAAAACTCATCTCTAGATTCATGATATTGCAAACTAAAAGCCTGACCTCTCTCCACTGTAATTATTTTTACCGTGCAAGGCTGGTTTTTTACAAATTCTACAAAATTACCCCAAGGCCTGACTTCTTGATATGGTTTTAAAAGATTGTGTTCCATGGTGTTGGCTATAATTTCGTTAGATTTATGGAATAATTATAGCACATCCGTACGATAAACGGGGTAATAAGTTATCCACTTAATTGAGTTTTGTTTATTGGGGCCTTTTGGAGGACAAAATAGCTGATTTTAATTACCAACTAGGAAGCTAAAGCCATTTAGCATCTTATCAAAATCACTCTGTATTGTAGTCTTATCAAATTCTTTGATACCTTGTTTTGCTGAATAATTTCCAATGTTTGTTGAATGAATTGTTTGTTCAAGAACATAACAGTCTCCGTCAACAATTCCTCTATAACTTGCAGTATCATAGAAGTTTCCAGCGCCAGCATCACTTAATGTAAATTTAGTAAAAGTATATCCATCGATTGTCTTTGTACCGTCCTTTTTCTCACCATTTTTCATATCTGAAATACAAGTTTTAATTATTGAGGCATCTCCAGATCTACCTATTGTAAAAGTTGCACCAGAAAAGTTGGTATTTGGAAGATAACTTCTTGGAATTGAAACCCTGGCAAGGAGAATCCCCTTTTGTTTTGCGTTAGATATCCAATCTGTAGTTAGTTCATCATATCCGGGATTCACCTTGAAATACGGATTATAATTGAAAGAAAAGACATTGTTAGAATCTGTAAACTTTTCAGAACAATTTTCTGATTTTATAAATGTTGATTTAGGATCAAAGGTCACCGCGGAAATTGGGTCAAATATTTCTTTATTGTCCACAACTTTTACAGGACCAAATCCTTCAACAAAGGTATTCCCAGCTCTTTTAAAAATTAATTGTCTGTTAGAGCGTGAGACTTCTGAATCAAACGCATAATTTCCGGTAAGGATGCCGTCAATAAAGGTTCCGTCAAAGCTACCAGAGGAACTATCCTTTTCAAAGTTATTAAAAGCGACAAGCCCTGAGACTTTTTCGTTTTCTTCAACTTGAATATTTAGTGTATAAACATCCTTGGCGAGCTTTGCGACATAGCATCCTTTGATTGGAGCTTCTGGAGTCAAGCTTGACGTAGTTGATGTTATCGATGTTGCCGTCATTGGATTTTCAGCCATAGTAAGAGGCCCCATTTGATAATATATGAAAATTGCACCAGCAATTATGGCGAATACTATCAGTATGATTATTTTGTATTTATTATTCATGTTTATGGAGATTAGTGGTTATTAATGGATAAGCATTAATTATACCATGAATATACCTCCAGTAGTTTTATTTAGAACATTCCTTCAAATATTTCTTTTCTTAGAGTGTTTTCCACGCTATCATTGAATTCTAATTCCCCGCCTCCACAGTCCCGTGTACCATGCTCGTCTCTACAATTAATACCTCTTTTTGCGAGTAGATATTTATTATTACCATCATGACAAAAATAAACAACTGCTACACCTGTGTAATCTTCTCCTTTTTTCATATATTAATATTAAATAAACTCGTCTGATTTTTCTAAGGATTCACGAACTAAACCCTTAGGCCTAGTGTTTTCTTCTATTCTTTCCAATAGAGCCACAACTTTATTTATTTTAAAATACCAACAAAACACCTCCCTGCCGATAATAAACAAGACTATTCCAACCAGTATAAAAAGTAAAATATTTGTATTCATATAATTAATTTATGTCCACATTATATCACAATACAAATGTTCTAGAATGGTCTAGGGTAAGACTTCATTGTTTCTATGACGTAATATAATCTTTTTAGATTAACAATTTGTATATCTATAGGTAATACCTTTCTTTTTGATACAGTATATTCATCTAAATCTTTTTGCAAGAAAGAATCATTTCCGACTACAAAAAACAGTTTGTGGGGGAATTTTAGATACTTATCAATTTTAATATTTACGTTTTTTTGAAGATCTCGCATGGTATTTGTATAAAATATATCTATACCAATTATGCCGTCTGGTGAGTAAATATAAAAATCAACTCTATTTTTTGAATCATCAAAGATTCTTTCTGTATGAACAAAAACCTCTCCAAATTTTTCTCTCAATATTTTTTCAAGTGCTATTTCAGTATCTCTACCTCTTACATTTGAACGTGTTCCTATTTCACTCCTAAAGGAACCCTTTCCAAAATGAGTGTCTTTATAACCTAATTGTTCTCTTAGTTTTTCGAGTCCTCCGAATTTTCTCTGAATCTGCCTAGACGAAGGTAAATAATCTAATTTATCTATTTCTGGAGATGTGGGCAGTCTTTTATATTCAAATAAAAAACGTTCGAATCCTTGCTTAATATATTCTATAGTGCATGTATTTTTCATATTTTTATACACATGACGCGACTCGAGCTAGCTCAAACTGGCTGGGAGACTAGGAATCGAACCTAGATTAAAAGCTTCAAAGGCTTCTGTCCTACCGTTAGACGATCTCCCAATGTTGTATACTTTAATATGAAATTGACTATAAATCAAGGCCTGTGATAACGCGCCATATACGAGCGACTTTTTGTTGAACTATTTAACTATAGATGAAGGTGACGTGACCCTTTCAGGCCACGTCACAAAATCTCTAAACTATTACGCGGTACCATCTCTCAAGCATGCTGTGGTGTATTCTTAGCCCCAACATCACTATAGTAGAGGTAGATTAGACTCCACGTGAGCAACGCCCATCCAATCAACCCCACAACCATGTGTCCCCCATCGTATGTATCAACAGGTAATGCCAGAAGATATGGGGATATAAACATGGAGGCCAGAAATATTAACAGAATTATTGCAAGCTTCAATAGATGGAGAAGGCAATCCCAAATGCCGACGTAATCGGAATCACCAGCTTCAAACTTAGTGTACCCGGGGGTGTAGATGATTTTGATTTTGTCACCACCCCTCATCTCCTTAAACAAGACAAAGGATACAATGAACAAAAAGCAAAATGGAGCCAAACAAGCCGTCTTTAAACAAAGTTGACTCAGGTGACTCATTGTACTCAAATCACCTCCGCTAGCCAAAGTCTTGACCAACAGCGCGATCGAAGACGCCGATGACAATACCGCACCATATAAACAGACGTTCTTAAAAATACTTTTCATGAATCCGGTTCTCTCTATTGTTTTTATTGAATCGTTGGATGCTGAAGCACCAGACCTGCGTGTGCTAGTCCGATTGAATTGTGTCATATTAAATTGTAGGTTGCAAGAATTTTATTGCAGAATTTAGTCGAAACATTGATCTAGACTAGAACCAACTCATTGTTTAGTTAACCTTCAAGGGTGACACTGTTGATAAATAATAATGATACTTTTCGATTGGTATCATGCCGTTTAAATATTTGCCAAGGTGTATTCTTTCATAATTGTACCAATGCAAATATTCTTCCAAACTTTTCCATG
>CAJBHC010000007.1 GCA_903952785.1 uncultured bacterium
GCAATGTTCTTGCAAGATTGGACGATCTCTGAAGATGTGCCGCAGGGTGGTACAGCCACTTGGCGATTGGATGCTCAAGCTGCAGGTAGCGGATGGTGACACAAACTCAAAATCAATCAGCACGGCTGAAGCTCTGAACCATAGCCTCGATGGAGACACGGCATATCACAATGAACGCTGAAATCAAGATCGTGGAATAGACCCACCAAAATGTTCTCCACTCATAAGCAAAAACCATAGCTACTTGAAGAGCGGTGGTTACCAGAACAGCACAGAAACAATTTACCATACCTTGTGATGTCTTCTTCTTGTCCAATTTATCCACTTTGACAGGTCGCGTTACCCTCATTACAGCCAACTTAGAAAGGAAGACCTTCGTTAGCTCCGAGACTGCCCAAATTTGGAGTACCGTAGTAAAGACTGTCAAGATCACGCATATTATCCAATAGATTATCGTCATTAACATAAACTCAGGGGTTAGTAGAGGTTAAGAAACATCAAAGGCCCTACAATCCAAATCTGACACACGCCAGCAAGATCAAAGAGCCTTCCGTCATAAATATACATCCTCTGAAGATTTTGTAAACAATGACCCTTACTGTCCCAGCAAATAGGCACCCCCGGCGCACGCAATTCAAAAACCACCCCGCAAGGAGTGGCTTTTGTTTATATAGTGTCCTAATGGTAAAATAAATTATTTCTTGATCTCAGTATACTCTATATGCTTCTTCATCTTTGGGCTATATTTCATAAGCTTAAGCTTACGCTCAACCTTCTTCTTATTCTTGCTTGTGTGATACACTTCACCTGTTTTCTTATTTGCTATCTTAACTAATCTAGTTTGTGACATGTTTTTAATATATATATTGGCCCGACTTAATAATGTTGGGATAACCCCCTGTCTTGACCTGGTGCGCAGGGTAGGATTTGAACCTACGTAGCCCGGAGGCGTCTGATTTACAGTCAGATGCAATTGACCACTCTGCCACCTGCGCGTAAAGATATCATAGCAGATATCTCTATTTTTTCCAAATTTATGCCAAACGCAGAACCAGCTCTTCAATTTTATTTAGGCGTTCAGATATATCCATTATGTATTTTATGATGATATTCATACCGGTTTTGAGTTCTTCCACATCGGACTTGAGTGTCGCTACGTCTGACTTCAGTATTGCCACATCTGACTCAAGTCTACCAATTCTCCTGTCCATAACATCAAACCTACCATATACATCATTAAACTGACTATCTACTCTATCAAACCTAGTATATACATCATTAAACTGACTATCTACTCTATCAAACCTAGTATATACATCATTAAACTGACTATCTACTCTATCAAACCTAGTATATACATCATTAAACTGACTATCAACTCCGTCAAACCTTCTATCCATAGCATCAAACCTGCTATCTACACCCTCAAATCTCCTGTCAAACCTCTCTATCAACTCATTCTTAACCTCAATAAGCTCTCTGTGAGATTCCTCTCTCCCGGACCTAATTTCATCCCTTACACTTGAAAATTCTTTTGTGAATTTCTCATCAAGCTTACTGATGTTTATTTTTACATCTACAAATTCAAGACTGAATTTATTGTCCATTTCTTGTAAATCGCCTCTTATTCCATTATAAACAAGCCCCAATTCTTGGTGAGTAGAAAAACTAGCGTCATTTTTTAACAAAATGTTTTGCTTTGCTCTATTTGGAATTAAGTTTGAAAATTCTTTTGCCATAGTATTCATATTTAATTTTTAATATTTTACTGCTAATAAAAATATTGGTATTGGTATTACAAATCCTACATCACTTTTTCAAATTGGCAATGGTGGCAAATTTAAAATATCTAAA
>CAJBHC010000008.1 GCA_903952785.1 uncultured bacterium
ATATCTTTCTGTGCTTACGCTCTTCTATCAAAAGATCTTTTTGTTATCTCAGACTGTCTAAAAGACCCTCGCTTTGCTGAAAATCCAATGGTAATTGGAAGTCCATTTATAAGATTCTACGCAGGTATGGCAATTTATGATCACAAAACCGGAGTACCAATTGCAGTTTTTTGTATTAAAGATCGTGAACCAAGAGAATTGGACGCTCTTCAAATCTCAATCTTCTTAGATATTGCTAACAAAATTGAAAAAGAAATTAATAAAGACATGGAGTAGAGAAACAATTGTATTAAAAAACTTGTCCTAAAGTTTTTGTCTATCTAATAGGTAACCTCGTCAGCCCGCTCTCTTAAATCTATTGGGTACTTTCCATTAAAACAAGATGTGCAAAACAATGACTCATCAAGACCTGTTGACTGTATCATACCATCGTAAGACAAAAAATTGAGACTTGTAGAACCTAAGTATCTATTCATCTCTTCAACATTCATCTTAGACGCCAGCAAATCACTTTGCCTTGGTAAATCTATCCCGTAAAAATCAGGGTACTTAACTGGGGGACAACTTATCATAAAATGAACCTCTTTTGCCCCAGTCTCAAAAAGCATCTTCACAATTTGTCTAGAGGTTGTACCTCTTACGATTGAATCATCAACAACAATTACTCTTTTATTTTCAATCATCTCCTTAAGTGGCGCGAGCTTCAGCTTAACCCCCTGCTCTCTTATATGTTGCTCTGGCTCAATAAAAGTTCTGTGAATGTAACGGCTCTTTATAAGACCCATTTCAAAAGGAATTCCAGACGCCGCAGCGTAGCCAATTGCAACTGGGATTGAAGTCTCAGGAATTGGAATCACAACATCAGCATCAATCAAATATTCCTCAGCAAGCCGCTTTCCAAACTTTTTTCTAATATCATAAACGGATTTACCAAGTAAGACACTGTCTGGGCGAGAAAAGTATACGAATTCAAAAATATCCAACTTCTGAATTCCTTTAACAATTTGCTTAATCTTAAGACCGCTCTCATCAACTACAACCATTTCCCCTGGGTTGACGTCTCTTATAAAATTAGCGCCTATCGGGTGAAAGGCGCAAGTCTCTGATGCAAAAACAAAACCACCATTTAACTTTGCAATTGAAAGCGGCCTAACTCCATATTGATCTCTGAGTGCGATCAATTTATTTTTAGTCATTATTAATAAAGAAAAAGATCCCGTCATTAGCGGGAAAATTTGTTCTACGGCGTCTTCTATTGATTTACCTTCTTTGACGATGGAGTGAATGGCCTCAGTTATGATCATTGAGTCTGATGCTTTTGGAAACTCCAGTCCTTTGGTTTTTAGAAAGTTTACGAGAAGTGTGGTGCTTGGTAGGTTTCCGTTGTGCACTAGCGTCATTGATTTGTCTGATACCTCTATTGGATGCGCATACTCTATCCCCGCGCCAGAGGAGGTTGAATATCTGTTGTGCCCCACCGCAATGTACCCCGGAAGAGATTGGATTATTTTCTCATTAAAGACCTGTGCCACCAGCCCTACTCCTTTGTGACAAAACATCTCTTCCCCATCCGTGGTGGCAATTCCTGAATTCTCCTGCCCACGATGCTGAAGTGAATATAAACCAAAAAAGGCTAGACGGCTAACGTCTAGACCTTTCCCGTAGATTCCAAATACTGCGCATTTTTCTCCTAGTTTTTGCATGATGTTATTGTATCACCCATTGGACGATTCTCCAAAATCGCCCGATAGGCTCGATTTTGTAAAATCACCCAGTAGGATTATTTCTTTTTCTTTGTTGAAGGTTTCTTTTTGTCCTTTTGTTGACTATTGTTTCCCTTGGCCATAAATTTAATTTAAATTATTTTTATAATACTTAAATTATATCAATAAAAACAATTAATTACCAACAACTTATAATCATTTTCTTGTCGCCGCTTCAAGCATTTGCTGTAAAAAGTCAATGTCCCCATATAAATCAACTATTTCATTGGAGGCCTCATCATATTCAAAAGCAGGATCATTCCCAACAATTAACCAAATATCTTCCATGGCCTTAACAGCCGAAGATATATCTCCAATCCTCAAAAATATTTCTGCCTCAAACATAATAATCTCCAGCCTAGCAAGAGTTCTTTCTGGTCCACCATTAACTTTATCAGCTAATCTCTCCATTCTGCTTCGCCAAAAACTGAAAGCAGATTCAAAGGCTTCACTTCGCCCTCCGGATTGCTTAAAAATTTCTACCAATCCATCAACATTTATCATCTTAGGACCGTATTCCGGTTCTGCAACTTCCGGTACATTAATATCTGGTGCTTCAGTCATATTGTTATTTTTTAAATTATTTAATTAACCCGCCCGTCATCCAAGGAACCATGGTCAATCTTTGAAACAACTTCTGCATCAATGGGTGTAATCTTAGCAAACACAGTTAACTCCTTTTGTTTTCTAAGTTCCTCTTCTAATCTCTTATTTTCTTTTTCCAACGCCTTGTATTTAAAATAGTTTTTAATACTTCCAGGAAGCAACAAAAGTGCTGTAACAATAACTCCTGACGCAATAGTTAATAATAGTATTAGAGCTAAGGACCCCGTCATGTGCCATGAAAAAAAAGTAACCGTTATTATATCTATGTTTTGCAATGCAAAAATCACAGCAACGGCTCCAATTATTAATCCGAATATAAAAAGTATAATCATTACTCTATTATATGCTTATACTCAGTTAAATCAACAAAATAGAGGTCGGGTAAAATAGCCTAATAATCGCAAATTAAACCAGTGATGGAATCATAAATGAAACAACTGGCAGTGATATGGGGCGCGACAATGTCATTAAAATAAATCTACCATCCTCCCCTATTTCTTGAAAACCAAGCCTGTTATACAAATTTATGGCTATTAAGTTCGCCTTATCTACCTCCAGATAAAGAGACCTGAGCCCTAGGTCATTAAATGCATAACCAATTAAATAATTCATTGATAGTCTACCTATTCCCCTTCTTCTGTATTCATCACTGCAAAGTAGGATGAAAATGCTAGCATTACCTATTTCTCTATTCATATTAGAAAGACCCATAAAACCAATACTTTCATCATTGGAAAAAATCGTAAAAAACTTTTTTATCCCATTTTGAAACTTTTCTTCATAAGTATCAAACCACTTATTTTGCAACTCTTCTGTTGTGGGATCACTTGGTTGATCCAACACGTACAATACAGTCTGGTAATCATTTAGACACCTAACTCGCAATGGAACATCTTCTCTCGTGTGGGGTTTAAATGTAATCATAGTATTTGAGTATGTGCTTATACACAGTTTAAGCAATGAATATAGCGTTTGAACACACCTTTAGAGATAAAGGTGTGTATCCTGCATAATACATGAATTATATATTTGGATTTGATTCGACCAGCCAACCAACCAATTACCCATTAACCAAAGAGTGCTAAGATTTAAGTGTCTACTCTTATTAGTACGCAGAACGAGTGACATTGTTTCAAACTCGATAATAATGTACTATTCATCAGCAATGTTATACAGAACAAAATCACCAATATCTAAATCAAAACTACCTATATTGGAAAAGCCTAAAAGACCAAAGACCCCGGAGGATTTGCCTATGCTTTTTAAATTAACTTTGATTCCAGGATTGAAGCCTGTTGTATTGAATGAGGTATCTAAATATTCAGACCTCAATATTACAGAGAGTGGGGAAGATAAAATTTATCTTGATTTTATTTCTGACTTCACAAACATTCTAACTCTACGAAGTATTACAAACGCGTACGTTATTAAACGAGGCGAAAAGTTTAATCCATACTTTATATGTAATCACAAATCCATACTTGGCGATTTAATTGAAATTGTTTTAGGAAAAAAGGAAGACAAGATGAAGCAAGTTTTTAAAACTTTTAAATTAAGGTGTGCAGGGTCAGATTCTAAGGAAGTCAAAGAAATTCAAAGTTATATAAATAACACCTATAAACTAACTGAATCAGATGACGCAGATTTGGAGATTTACATTAGTAAGCCAAATGAGCTTTGGGAAATTAGCGTAAGGCTCACCCTAAGACCCCTTTCTTTAAGAGATTATAGAGTTGCAAATATAAAAGGTGGACTTAATCCGACGATTGCTTATGCCATAAATACTTATTGTGATCTAAGTAATGGAAAATCATATCTTAATGTATTTTCAGGAAGTGGAACACTTCTCATTGAAGCAGGTCTATCTAATCCAGATTTAAAACTTGCTGGTTTTGATATTGACGGGAAAAATAATGCTCTTGCAATACAAAATATTAAAAAGGCTGGCCTAATAAAGCAAATACATCTCAAAACTGCAAACATCTATAACAAACCACATCTGGGAAAGTTTGATATCATTGCGTCTGATTTACCTTTTGGTATGCAAGTTTCCAGCAAAGAAAACTTAGAAAGTCTGTATCAAAGCTTTACAGAATATTGTGAAGAAACATTGAACGAGAACGGGGCACTTCTTGTTTACACAACAGAACATAAACTTTTGCAAAGTATTTTAGAATCGTCAAAATTTAATATTATTAAAAATATTGACCTGGTTATTTCAACATCAGTAGTGAGTACATATTTATATCCAAGAATTTTTGTTTGCAAATTTAAATAGCATGACTTAAATGTGCCAAGCGTGCATGACACATAACAGTAGAGCTTAATATTTTAAAGAAGCTCTTTAATTATCTCCATAGTCTCCCCCTTTCCACTAACATTAATACAGTCCACCCCATCTTCTTTAACAGAGAAGTCATTGCCACCAGGGATCACTTCATCGCCAACAAAAAGCATTTTCTCTAGTGATATATTCAAAAAGTCTCGGAGTCTATTAACTCCGTACGCTTTATTAACTCCTCTCATTGTCACGTCCACTGAAGTTGATCCACCCATAGAAACATCAAAATGAGGGAGCTTCTCTTTTAAAATATTAACGATAGTCTGACGCCTACTCTTATCTGGGTCCCACGCCTTTTTTAATTCAAGTGGAGCCTCTTGTCCCAATGCAGAGAATGTTACTTGCGACTCTCTGTCTTCTATTCTCTCTCCAAAAATATGCTCAGGTAATTTATAATCACTTTCTTCCCAAGCTTCTTCTATGCTTTTAATAATATTCTTTCTATCTTCGGGTGAAATATTTTCAGAATATCCCTCATGCCATCCAGCCGAAAGTTCTGTGCTATTTTTTTCAATTCCACTATCCTTCCATGCATACATTCTTGTTCCGGTTGTCGGAAGCAAAAATAGATTTTTTAGCAAGTTTGTACTTACTGGCAAATTACTCAGGAATTGTTTTTCAAATTGAGTAAACATACCTCCAGAGATGACGGCCACCTTTTTCACTTCCAAAAGTTTTATGATCAGATCAGCCATATCGTTATCAAGTGGAGCTTTACTGTCAGCGAGGGTTCCATCGAGATCAAATATTATTAACTCTTTTTCTTTATAATTCATGTTTTTATTATTTTAATTATCAGTTTTCTAATTTGAACATGTATTTTGAGATATGTTATATTTATATTCTCAATTTACTTAATAAGTCTTCCAATTTAATCGTGGCAACTCCAGTAACACTGTCTCCCGCTCCATAATATATATAAGCCCTCTCACCTCGGAGAACCAAACTACAAGGAAATACTACTTTAGGAACCAAACCATTAACCTCATACGCCTCTTCTGGTTCAAAAATTGGAGCTGCTGTTCTTGATTTAACAACCGTCGGGTTCTTCAAATCCAACAAAACTGCTCCAACTCTATAGGTTTTATTTTTTGAAATTCCATGATACAGAAGAAGCCAGCCTTCTTTGGTTTTGAGTGGCGGTCCAGCAACACCAATTTTTATTCCATCCCACATCCCAGGCTCAGGATTCAAGACTTCAATACACTTAGTGATTTTCTCTCTTGTAAAATCAAGAGTTTCAACAAAGTCAGCACATATACTATTATCTACTCTATGAATTATCATATATTTCCCATCTATTTTTTCTGGAAAAATAACGGCATCTTTAATAGGGATATTGGGTGGAGTTATAACATTTGGCATTGACCACGCATTCCACTTTCTGGCCAAAAAATCTTCGACGGTAATTGAACTAACGGCAACTCTTGGAGTTACGCCATTATAGGCTGTGTAGGTCATATAAATAATATCTCCAATTTGAATTAGACGAGGATCTTCGCACCCATAATTATTGTTTAAAGAGTCAGCTCTTTTTTCAAAATCTGCACGAGGACCGTAGATTGGGGCATTTGGTCTTTCATCAATTTTTAATCCATCCTTACTATACGCATAACCAAATACAGAAACATTACCAGATGAAGCTGCCCTGTAGACAATATGAGTTTCATCATTCAAATTTATAACTGCTGGATTAATTGTACCTCCCGCTTCCCATGCCATTCCATCACGAGGGGAAATTATAGGATTTCCTGGGAAGCGCTTAAATTTATGTTCAAGCAAAGAATCTGTCATCAAACTCAAAAGATTATCTAAATATACGGATGCTACAGCACAATGTGTATCGGCACCGCCATAATAAATTTTTAATCTTCCTTCTTGAACAATTGCTCCTGTTGGAAATACGATATTAGAAATATGCCCAGTTTTTTCATAGTATGTATTTGGCACCATAAATGGCCCCTTGGTTCTTCCAATAATTCTTCTTGGATTTTCAAGATCGAGTAAAACCGCCTCTACTCCAAAGACAGGATTTTGAGTGGCATAATCTTGAATATGAGAATAGATCACAAGCCATCCCTTATCTGTCTTTAGCGGTGGGGTTCCCATCTCTACCTGATCACTGTCTTTTCTACGAAGATTTATCTTATGCCTATCCACATCACTCATCCATTTTTTCCACTTATCTTCATTCCACAGGTCTTCTACTTCATCAAATTCTACATAACATATATCAGCCGGCCACTTATCAGTATTTATTGTAACAAGACCAGCAATTTTTCCATTTACTCTTTCCGGAAATAACGTCATTGCCTTAGCATTAAACGGAGTAACTAGATGTTTTTCTTTTATAGTATCTAGGTCATCGCTAAGTGCCACAGCAACCTTTATGTTATCTGCAGCAAATGGATAATTACTAAGTGCTGTGTAGAATATATAATATGTATCATCTATTTTTGTAATTCTGGGGTCTTCACATCCAAACTTATCATAATCTTCACTGGGTCCAAAAAACTGTCTACGGTTTTCAAAATTAATTCCATCCGTTGATTCTGCTATGCCAATAACAGATGTGCTTATGTGTGGATCTCTAAGATGATCTGGTTCTGACATCGCTCTATAGACTAGATGAATTTTTCCATCTTCCACAACAGGACATCCGTTGAATGAGGAATGAGCTTCCCAAGGATGCTCTTTTATTGGTGAAAGTATTGGATTGTGTTCTAGTCTATTTAGTGTGAACATTTTTATTTTTTATTTTATATTTTATATCCTTACGTCAAAATCTGCTGATTTTGACGCGATTTTTACGCTTAAAAATCGACCCTTCCGTATTTTTTAAGCCATGCTAACAATGGTTTAAGAGGTGTTTTTGCAACACATACCGTTTTGTCTCCCCCGCCATAGTATACAAACAAATCATCATTTAGGACCAAAGCGCCAGAGGCGTAAACAAC
>CAJBHC010000009.1 GCA_903952785.1 uncultured bacterium
CTACCTTCGTTAAAAGAACAAGAATCGATTGTAAAAATATTAGTAACCGCCGACAAAGAAATCACTGAACTAGAAAAGAAACTATCCATCCTCAAAGAACAGAAACGATACCTCCTCAACAACTTAATTACTGGAACGATCCGTACACCCGAAACATTATCAACTAAAATAACCAAATAAATATATGTTAGAAAAAGTAAATTTTGATGAAGCAAGACAATCACAGCTCCCATTCATAGAGCTTCTTTTGAATATGGGCTATACATATATTCCTGCTGATGAAGCACTACGACAACGTGGCGGTGATACTTCTAATTTCATACTTGCAGATATTGCAACAGAGAAATTAATGGAAATAAATGGATACGAAGTTGATGGTGCTGAATATAAGTTTAGTGAAAAAGATGTGCGAGATGCAATTGATGAATTGGAACATATTCAGTATGAAGGACTTATTGATACTGCACAGAAGATCTACAACACGATTATGCCCACAAGCGGAGGTAAGACTATCAAGGTAAATCACGGAGGTAAGAAAGTATCAAAGAACTTTAGATTTATTGATTTCCAAAATCCAAAGAATAACTCATTTCACGTAAGTGCCGAGTTTGTTGCTAGTGGTAAACAAAATATTCGTCCTGATATTGTGTGCTTTGTGAACGGTATTCCTTTTGCTGTTATTGAGAATAAGAAATCAGGAGTTGGAGTAGTGGAGTCTTTGAATCAAATGAATCGTAATCAAGGTCCTGAATTCTGTCCAAAGCTTTTTACGTACACTCAACTTCTTGTTGGTACTAATGGAAAAGATTTACAATACGGAACAACTGGTACACCAAATAAGTTTTATGCTGTATGGAAAGAAAAAGGTGCTAATCAAGAAGTATTGAATGAAAAAATAGTTAGTCTTATACAAAGTCCTATTAATACAGAAGTATATGCAAAAGTATTACAAGATTTAAACGGATACACAGACGGACACAAACAACGAACCGACCGTTTACCTACAGAGCAAGATCGAGGGGTGTTTTCACTTTTTGAACCCACAAGACTTCTTGATCTAACAAAAAACTATATTCTCTTCGATGCAGGAGTTAAAAAACTTTCTCGTTATCAGCAATACTTTGCTATTCATAAAATGCTTAAACGTGTTGAGGAGGAAGAAAAAACAGAGCAAGGGATCACTCGTCGTAAAGGTGGGCTTGTTTGGCACACACAAGGTTCAGGTAAATCTCTTACAATGGTGATGTTCGTGAAGGCGCTTATTGAAGATCCTCATATCCTTAACCCTCGTGTGATCATTGTTACCGATCGTAGAGATCTTGATAAGCAAATCAAAGACACTTTTAAGAACTGTAACTTAAAGAAAGAAGTTGTTCAAGCTACAAGTGGTCAAAATCTAATTGATCTTATTAAAGAAAAAGATTTATCTGTTATTACAACTCTTGTACAGAAGTTTGAATCTGCCGCAAAAAAGAGTGCTGGATTTGTTGATACCGATGAGAATATCTTTGTCTTAATTGATGAGGCACACCGAAGTCAAAATGGTGTAGCTAACTTTGAAATGGGAAAGATAATTCCTAATGCTTGTTATATCGGATTTACTGGTACGCCTCTTATGAAAGATGAGAAAGAGAGTTGGAGAAAGTTCGGTGGCTATATCGACAAATATACAATCGATGATGCTTTGGCTGATAATATAATTCTTCCACTTATTTACGAAGGTCGTTATGTTGATCTAGTACAAAATAGCGAACAGATTGATAGACGAGTAGAAAGAATCACTGAAGGTCTTAATGATAAACAAAAGAAAGAGCTTCAGAAATTTGCAGGATCTAAACTTATTAAAAGTAATCCGAATAGAATTGCTGAGATTGCTATTGATATAGAGAAGCACTTTATTACTAATTTCCAAGATACGGGACTTAAAGCTCAGATAGTTGCTCCTTCAAAATATTCTGCTGTTTTGTTCCAAAAAGCTTTTGAAGTGAGTGGAAAGATTCGTACTGCAGTTATTATCTCTGACGAACATGAAGATGGTGATGAGGAAAATCTTCACAAGAAAGAGGTAGTTGGATATCTTGATGGTGTTCGTAAGAATCACAGTAGTGTAGATAAATATGAGAAAGATGTTGTTGAGAGCTTTAAGTACAACGATGACGGAATAGAAATTATTATTGTGGTAGACAAGTTGCTTACAGGATTTGATGCTCCAAGAAATACTGTACTCTATCTTGCCAAGGACTTGCGAGACCATAACTTGCTACAGGCTATTGCTCGTGTAAACCGTCTGTTTGAGAACAAAAAAGAAAAGCCAAAAACAGCCGGATACATCATGGACTATTCTGAGAATGCAAAGAATATTGATACTGCAATGAGATTGTTCGGTAACTATGATGAGAATGATGTTAAAGGAACTCTTATTGATGTTGCTGAAAAGATTCAAGATCTTGAACAAAGTTATTCACTTGTACACGATTTATTTAAGGAGATTAAAGGTTCATCTGATGATGAAGTATATTTACAATTCCTTTCTGATGAAGCTAAGCGAGAAACGTTCTATAAAACACTAAATGCTTTCATTAAAAATCTTAGTGAATGTTTTGTATTGCAAGACTTCGTACATGAATTCAAACATCTCGATCTCTATAAGCGTGAACTTAAGAAATTTGCCGAACTTCGTAAATCGGCTAGTTTACTCTACAAGGAGAGAGTTGATTTGTCTGAGTTCAAACAATCATTGATTACTATTCTTGATAAGTATGTTGATGCTCGTGGAGTAGAATTACTTACAAAACAAGTAAATATTACAGACAGAGAAAAATTTGAAGAAGCTATTGAGACACTGGGATCAGATAAATCAAAGGCAGAAGCAATCGCTGCACAGACAGAAAGAACTATCACAGAAAAAATGGATACCGATCCTGAGTTCTATGAGAAGTTCTCTAAAAAGATTTCAGAGATTCTTGAAAAAATGAGACAAGGAAAACTTGCTGATATTGAGGCATTGAAGCAGATGAAACTTATTCGTGATGATGTGGTCAACAAGAAAGACGAAAGTCTTCCTGAGAAAATTGAATCACAAAAAGGATCTGATATATTCTATCGTAACTTACGACCTCAACTTGAAAGTCTAAAGCTAGATGAGGATCTATATATTTCTATTGTTCTTGATGTCTTCACCATTATTAAGAATGAAGCAATTGTTGATTGGTATAAAAACCTCGACGTTAAACGTAAAATGCGAAATAGTATCGATGATTATCTTTACGATGTTGTTAAAGGTGAAAAAGGAATCGAGATAGATAATGACCATATTAGAATTGTTATTGATACGGTAATGCAATTAGCAGAGAATAACTTTGACTTATTTACTTAATCTTATGAAAGAATTCATATTTGGAACATTTGCATATGAATATCAACTTATCAAACAAGATCGTAAAACCCTGTCTCTAACTGTAACCCCTGATCTACGTATTATTCTTAAATGCCCAGTTCAAACTACTGGTGAAAGAATTGAGATCTTCTTACAAAAGAAGTGGTTTTGGCTAGAAAAACAACTCTCATTCTTTAAGAAATATCAAAGAAAGATTTATGAGAAGGAATATATCTCAGGAGAGGGATATTTATATCTTGGTAGACAATATAAATTGATTGTTAGAAGAGGTAAAGAAGATAGTGTATCACTTACTCGTGGTCAGTTAGTTGTTTATACCACAAAAGAAGTAGCAAATGGTCGTCACAATAAAAAACTAATTGATATATGGTTTGTTGATAAGACAAACACTATATTTCAAAATAGATTTACTGAAATGCTTACTCGATTTGAATACAAAAATACACCTTTATTGTCTATTCGAGAAATGAAGAAACGTTGGGGTAGTTTTTTGAATAAAGATAAGATCTTTCTTAACCCTAAACTAATTCATACTTCAAAAGATTGTATCGACTATGTTATCGTTCACGAACTCTGCCATTTGAAGTATAAAAATCACGATACAAAGTTTTGGCAGTTGCTTGATGAGAAATATCCGAAATGGGAAAAAGTTAAGGAAAAGCTTGAAACAATCGGTGCAGGTCTTTGCTAAACAGACTGTCGGTAACCCTACTACACAATACCTTTTTATTAAGCTAAGCTTCAAAAGTACCTGAAAAATGGTATAATTCATTTACAACTGAATAAAGTCGACCTAACCCCTAAAGAGCCTTAATTCTTTAGGATATGGTTGCAAATCCGTCCAAAGTAAAAACCTCCTAATCAGGAGCTACTTTGGACGGTCATATCTCGAAAGGGGTATGGGTATATCTCACGGGATATATCGGCACTGGTTAGGAGATTTTTGCTACCTAATTTTTGTCACATTATCAACAAAAAACCGTCCAAAGTTTATGATAACAACAATATATGTTAGTACTTCGTTACTAACAGGATTTCTAATCGTATTAGGAATAATAAGCCTAATAATAAAAATAAAAGCTAAGAAGTTATTTCCACAATTATTATTTGATCTTGGTCAAAAAACTCAAGATGAAATAGTAGAGATGATTTCATCTGAGCTAAAAAAGAAGAATAAAGATCGAGTACGAATACTCGCACTTCAAAAAGTTATTGAACATAGATTCTCTGAACCCAAGGCCACTTTTCTAAGTAGTATGCAGGAGTTTTTCGGGATCATACTAGGGTTAATTGCATTGCCTTTGTTTATATTATTCTTCGGTATAAAAATAGCGCTATTCGCTCTTATGCCAACAGCTATTATTGGAGGAATAATATTCTTACTATCTCTTGTAATAACAATAATTCAATTCAACTGGGTATTTATCGGAATCATATTCGCAATATCATTTTTAATATTTTCTATTCGGGAAATAATAATGCACTATGAAAAATAAAACCACGGATTTCTCCGTGGTTTTATTTTCTACTAATACTCGTCGTGTCCATACTTCAACCTTAGTTCGTGAAGATACTCTGCGAATGTACCATCCTCTATCATCTTGATGAACATATCAACCTCTGCTTTTGAATAGTTAAATCTTTTTGCCACCTTATATAACTTTTCCATTTGCTCAGTTTGTTCATCATCGAGAACGATAGTTTGAGGAACTCTTTCGTATATGGGATTTGGTGAGTCTTCAGAAACTCTATCAGTAGTACTTCTCGGAGCGTACTTTCTGGTCATATAGTTTCTGTGATTGTTTTCAAGACAGAGCTTTATAGATTCGAAATGACCTTCTTTTATTTTCTTGTATAAGGCTGATTCCGCAATCTCAATCATATTCTTATGACCTTCCTGAAGTGCAGCGTGGACATTGTATCTGAACGTGTTATCTTCTCTGACCCAACGATAAAAGGTCATGCGAGATACGGCAGATTTCTTCACTGCGTAATTTATAACTGGTATTTCTTGTAATGATTCTACGATCTCTTTCTTAAGCTTTTTCTTGTCGAGACTCATGTATCTTCACTCTTTTCTTACCAGTTAATTTCTCCCATCTGTTGAGAATTACCTCAGCGTAAACAGGAGATTTCTCCATAATGAAGCATCGTCGATGTAACTTGGTAGAAGCGATAAGTGTCGATCCTGATCCGCCAAACGGTTCAAGTACAAGTTGTCCTCGTTTGGTTAGTACTTTTATATACGGAATCAAAATCTCAATTGGCTTAGTTCCGAATATGATTCCTTGTCCTGATGATTTTTCGTCAGCAGCATTGTAGTCAATGAAATCAGTCGGACAGAATTTCTTGCCTTTGCCATAAGACTCCCAATGAGGCTTTCCTTGAATAGCAAAGAGGGCGGTCTCGTATTCGTTCTGCAACAATTGATCATCTTCAGGTTCTGGATTACATTCAATACTTTCATCTGATGTGGCAACCATTGCGATATCATGCTTGTTAAAGAACTTATGAGTTCCAGCATAGCCTTGATTACGATTTGGAAGTCTCCAGACGATCATGTTTCTGACCCTCCAGTGTTTATCCATCTCGCCCCATATCGTGCGGATGTTCTTCCAATTCTCATAACAAATGATTGAGAAGTTTGGTGCTTGAACTTTAGCAACGTTTGCCATCCATAATTCTGTGAAGTTATCAGGTAATACATCTGTCTCAAGATATCTGCGATTTTTCTTCGCACCGAATCCCGTTACAGCTTCGCCATGTTTTCCTTTACCGTGTAAGTAATCAAGAATGTAGGGTGGATCTGTCATCACCATGTCTACCTTATTCTCACCACATAGTGTGAGCATATTATCTTCAATGGTCGAATCACCACACATTAATTTTGAACCATCGAGATCGTACACATCTCCTTTTTGTACAGTTACGTTTTCAATACCAACTTTCTCGAGTTCTTTTTCAAGGTCGAAGATTGTTTCTGTTTCTTCATCCTCAAAGATTGAATCTAATTCAATTGAATCAAATCCGATATCTTCAAGAAATGATTCGTCGAATTTTGCCAGTAATTCTATGTCCCATTCACCTTGATTTTTGTTAAGGCGAAGACATAACTCCTTTTCTTTTTCGAGATCAGGAATGTGAATATATACAACAGGAACTTCTGTGTATCCAAGCTCTTTGAGAACTTTGAGTCTGAAGTTTCCTCCGATGACAATATTTTTTCTTTCATCAGCAGAGTTTGCAAGGATAGGATCAACAACGCCGTAGCGGGTGATACTATCTTTTAGCTCTTTTGTATTTTGTTCCGACCAAGTCCGAGGATTGTAGTCGGGTGAGGTTAATAATGATACGTCGATATACTCAACGTGGAGTTTAGGATCTTGCGATCCAGATTTGTTATTTGTCATATTCTTTTTAAGAATTAGTAGACAAGGTTTTTGTGTGTCGACATACAAAAACCTTGTCTGTTATTAATGACAGATTTCTAGAAAATCTGGGTCGGTGATACCTGTATTCTTGCACGTATTTGTTTGACACGCAAGCCGATTTGTATTATAGCAGTGCTATAATAACGTTATTTTAAGCCGCAAAACGACAATCTCTAAAATCTGTATCATTTGTAACATTTTTTCCAAACAACCTATATTTAGCAACATTTTTGATTTTTAAGGTGATACATTAAAAAGAGGTCTTTTGGATTATTTTTGTATCAAAAAAGTTATCCACAGGAGGGTTTTTTCAGCTATAATAAATACATTGAAATACACACAGCAATACAAAAACTTAATGATCTGTTAGAAACTAAAAACCCTGAGACTTTTACAAGCTCGTGGATATTTTCTCAATCTCAACCACTCTATCTATTCTTTGCAAAAAACTTCCGAACCGAAAACGGAAATATTGATTGGGATTCTGTAACTGAAAAAGTAGAAAAAAGATATCAGAAGAAATGGTTAAGACATAAATGTAAGAAGATTCTTTTTTATGAAAAGAGAGAGGAGGTAGAAAAGGTGTTAGATAAATACAGAGACAAGCTATATTTGTTTTTAATTCGTAGTGATGGTGATGAAAAAGAGATTTGTAATCGTATGACCATATCATTGGTTCGTCTTGCTCAAAAAGGTAATGCCTGTGCAAGAGATGAGTTGGTTATGTGGGTTACCTATGTTGTTAATGATTGGATTGATAAATATCCTTTAATATACAAATGGAGAGGTTATCCTGATGAGGTTACTGAAAAGATCGTTGGTTGTATGCTCAGATATCGTTACACAGGTTCATTCCTTGGATACCTCTTTAAGACCCTTGAATACTCAGCGAGGGGTAAGCCTCCAATAGTTTCGTTTGATGATCAGATTGGTGATAGCGGTAAGACAAGAATTGATTTTTATATCCAAGAAGACTGCGTCTAAAATTAACTGTAATCATAGGTCGTGTATGTGTACAAAGTTCTGATATATAATAAACATATGTCATTTACACAATTTTTAACAGTAACTAGTTTACAGAATAATCAGACTAAATATTTTGTGTTGTCTCATGATTGGAAAGAAAAAAGAGAACAGCTTTTTGTGTTCATACGAGATATTCCTGAACTAATTAAACAAATGGATCAGATTTCTTCCCAATCTTTTTCTGATAATCCCCGAGTAGAGATTTACGATAGTACTTTTAGGTTAAGAGTGTCGAGTGCTTGTGAATCGGCAGCTCATTGCCTATATTCAATGGCTGAAATTTCTGCTCAGTTTGCAAACAAGGCAACAAAAGGAGATTTTCCATCATCATTTAATGATATAGTTAAAAAACTAGAAAAGTCATGGAATCCACATAATATTAAAGATATCCTAGGTGATTTTCATTGGTATAAAAAAATAAGAGAAATGAGAACAGAATGGACTCATTATTCTACTATTTTTATAGCAGGAGATGTTGGAAATCATACTATTGTCTTAAAAAGACATAGGCGTGAGTCAGATCAGCAAGAATTTAAAGAAAATAATATTAAAATTCAAATAAATGATTTTCTACTATGGCTAAATAAAGCTATAGAAGTTTTAGATAGTTTTAGTCTTTTTTTATCAAAAGAATATTTATTAAAGACCTTTGATCTAGATCAGGTGATTATAGTCCCAAAACGTGATTCAAGAGGTTTTCCCATCTTTTTATCTGGTCCGACTCCTAGGGTAGAAACTGAGAATATAACCATTGGGGATTATTTTAGAAGAGCGGGAATAAAATTGTAGTATAGCTATAAGTTATTTTTTGTAGCCCGACCCACATACCTCAAATGACCTAGTCTAAATGTGATAGAATACCCTTACAAGGCTTGGAGTCGTGGGTACTTAACCCACATGGCCCGCCGATAACATAAAAGAGACACCAGGTGTATCTTTTTTTTATTGAAATCTTTTTATTTATTATACTTGTGGTATAATTATTTAAATTATGAACGATGAATCACAAGTCAAATCAATAACCTGGGAAACTTATGAACACGAGCATCGTGAAAAAAGTAAGGACTGGTACTGGTCTCTTGGAATTTTGATTGTTACCGCATCAGTACTATCTATTATTTTTGGCAACTATCTATTTGGAATTCTTTTGATTGTCATTGGAGTATCTTTGGCTGTTGTTGGATCAAGACATCCTAAGCTTACCATTTTTGAATTAAATAGAATGGGGGTTAGAATCGGAAACAAGCTTTTCCCCTACGCCACACTTGAAGCCTTTTGGGTACAAGACAACAATGAACATGACAGACCCTCTCAGCTTTTAATCAAATCCAGAAAAACTTTGGTGCCTTTATTAATCATTCCAATAGATGGAGTGGAAACTGACGAGATAAGGGATTTCTTGTTGTATAACCTTCTTGAAAAGGAGATGGAGGAGTCACTTTCTCAACTAATACTGGAAAACTTGGGTTTTTAGCAAATCTGTGGTACTTTTTATGGTATTGCTCTCGTCGTTCAATGGATAGGACATGACTTTGCGGAAGTTAAAATGTAGGTTCGATTCCTACCGGGAGCACAGCAATAAAACATCTTCGAGTGTGTTTTATAATTATATGATAAAATACAATCATGAACAAAATCATGCTTTCAATTCCCACAATATATCTCCTTATATATTGGCTGGGTGCATTCTTCATTGTGTATCACCTTCTCAAATATGGCATCACATCCTGGCCTAAGAAAATTGTCTCTGTCTTTTTAGCGGGATCCATCGTCCTTAGTATACTGAGTTTCATGCTTTTTGTTCAAATAGATTTTAAGCAGATGTTGGGAGACACTTTTTTACAAGACAGCCGTGGTATTTTAGACACCTTTAAACCAAAAACACAATAACTATGCCTAAAGTAATACTTAAAAAACATAATTGGTTTTTTGAAGGAAAAGAGGAGGAGGAGGATGTCGTCCTTGTTCTACATAGACATTGGGTTACCTTAACGGTAAGAATTTTAATTGTCTGCGTTTTTTTCTTCCTACCTTTTATCTTTCTTGTGGTATTCAGTTCCGCAATTGTACAATATGATTTAATCGCCATTTATTCTTTTCTCTGGATTACTTATTATCTATTTTTGTGGTTTTGGCTGTTTTATATAATTACGATGTATACACTAGACAATTGGATTGTCACCACAGAGCGGGTCGTAGATAGTTTGCAAACCGGTTTCTTTAATAGACGAGTTGCTGAGCTACAGCTAGATAAGATACAAGATGTTTCCTATAAGGTTAAAGGCTTGATACCAACGTTCTTTAATTATGGAATAATTGAAATACAAACCGCTGGAAAAGACAACAAATTCTTCTTCGAGCAAATACCAGACCCCCAAAGAGTTAAGGATGTTATTATGGAACTTATAATGGAAGAGGAGGAAAAGGCAGAAAGTGGCCAGAATCTACACCATCACATCTTAGTTAAAAAACATGGAGTACCCGCTCCGCTATCTACAGAACCTGCTGATGTTAAAGACGGAGGGCCACAAGGGACAGTGGGTAGTGATGAGGGGGAGAAGGTGGATGTCTCAAAGATGGAAGATATTAAACACGATGTTAATCCATAGTTCAAATCAAAAACCGAAAGCGCAAGCAATATGACGTATTGTGCACAACAAAAAATACCTCGAGTTGAGGTATTTTTTGTTGACCAAGCTAATCAATATCTTCTGATTATTTATAAATTAGCCTAATTTCTTAACCATTTTACTTAGTCTTGACTTCTTTCTGTCTGCGGCACCTTTCTTGATAAGACCGTTCTTTGCGGCCTTATCTAATTCCTTATAAGCCTTAGATAGAGCTGTTTGAGCTGTAGTCTTGTCTCCCGCTGTAAGAGTCTTAACAACCTTAACTGCGATGTCTACTTTCTTCTTACGACGAACATTAACTACTCTCTTTCTCTCTGAGCCTCTAAGTGCTTTTTTTGCTGATTGGGTTATTGGCATATGTAATGGAAACAATAGCAGAAAAGTCATATTTTGACAACTCCTCTACGGTTGCTGGCCAAACCCACTCAATCCACGGGATAAAATATGCTATAATGCACCCATGATTGGATATCTAAAAGGAGACATTATTTATAGGGATCTAAAATTCTTGATCATAAATACAGGCAATGATCAAAACGGTGTAGGATACAAAGTTTATACAACACCTGATTTTATCACAGAAACAGAGAGTATTTCTCATGTTGATATTTGGATTCACACCGTTGTTAAGGATGATGCGATAGACCTTTATGGTTTTAAGAACAAGGGTTCGCTAGATTTTTTTGACCTTCTGCTCAGCGTCTCTGGCATAGGTCCAAAATCGGCCTTAAATATTTTAGGATTAGCTAATACACAAAACCTAAGGCAGGCTATCGTTTCTCAAGATATTTCATATCTTACCAACGTCTCTGGAATTAGCAAAAAGATTGCAGAAAAGATTGTTATGGAATTGAAGGATAAGGTTTTGGGTGATGCAGATGACAACTCTGATGAAAGCGGCCTACTCGCAAACAATAAACAAAATAGAGGGATTGAGGTTGAAGCACTTGAAGCCCTTAAGGCCTTAGGTTATACTCAGCGAGAAGCAAGGGAGGCACTAGAAAATGTTTCTAAGGAGATCAAAGATACAAAAGATATAGGCGCAATACTAAAGGCGACTCTTAAGGTTCTAAGTTAGTCTTCAATTTATCTCACCTCCCCACTCACGCACGCGACCCAAATACAACATGCCAGAACTACCAGAAGTACAAACAACCGTTGATGGTTTAAACAAAAAAGTTAAGGGCGTAAAAATAGTTGACGTCTGGAGTATTTATAATAGCCCATATTATAAATCAAAAGAAAACGTTAAGGATCCAAAGTTTTTTGCAGAATTCAAAGAAAGAATAATTGGATCCAAAATCCTTCGGGCCGAGCGCCGTGCAAAAAATATTTTAATTCATTTGGATAACAAAGAGACCATATTAATTCACATGAAGATGACGGGGCATTTGATGTTTGGAGAATATGCACAAACTTCTGACAACAAGAATGATCCTTGGCGGCCAAAAGATAAAGGCAACAAAGCACTGAATGATCCTTTTAACCATCATATTAGGCTTGTTTTTACACTTAGTAATAAAAACTTAGTTTTATCTGACACCAGAAAATTTGCAAAAGTTACAGTTATTAAAACAGACAAAATCTTTCACTCCCCCGATCTTTCTCACCTAGGGCCAGAACCTCTTGCAAAAGATTTTGATCTTAAAATATTCAAAGACCAGATTAATAAAAAACCAAACGGAAAAATAAAAACCACTCTTTTGGACCAAACAATAATTGCGGGTATTGGAAATATTTATTCCGACGAAGCTTTATGGCTTGCAAACATTCACCCAGAAAGTGTTGTTAAAGATATTCCAGACAACTCTCTTAAAAAACTGTTTCAATCTATTTTAACAGTCTTAAGGAATGGAATAGACTTTGGTGGAGATTCAATGTCTGATTATAGAAATATCGATGGAGAAAAAGGTTCATTTCAAGAACAACACAACGTTTACAGGAAAAAAGGACAGGTTTGTGGAAAATTAGAGTGTAGAAAAATAAATAAGATAAACCCAGAGGCTGGTCTAATTAAGAGAATTGTTGTTGGAGGCAGGAGTACTCACTATTGTGAAAATCATCAAACTAAATATTGAAATAAAACAATCCCTGCGGTCACCGCAACATTTAAAGACTCTTTCATCCCATTCATTGGCAACTCAATACAAACGTCAGTTTTATCTATAATCCCTTTGGGTAAACCAAGGACTTCGTTACCAAAGACAAAAGCAATCTTTTTATCCCGCGGCCCCACACCACTTACCTTTCCCTTATTGTTGACAAATAAATTATTCAAATTAAGATCTTTATAATTTATTGAGTTCTTTGTCTGCTCAACTGCAATAATTTTAAACCCATCCTTTTTTAATTTATTCAGCATCGTCGTGTGACTTTCAAAATACTCCCAAGGAATGTTCTTTTCTGCACCAAGAGCTGTCTTTGCAATTTGAGGTTGAGGTTTATTAAACTTGTTTAGTGGAGTTGGGGTATAGCCAGAGATATATATTTTGTTCACACCAGCGGCGTCGGAGGTTCTAAAAACAGAGCCCACATTGTGAGCACTTCTTATATCTGGTAAAACAACAAACACATCAAAATCACACCCTTTGGGAGTATAACCCTGTGAATTATCGGCCATATTATGGCTTTTTTCGTTTATTTTGATTTTATCCCCTTTAATATTAGACATTTCTTGTTTTTTTGATATAGTTTTAACATTATTTGATAATACGTACAAGAAATTGAACACTTATCAAATATACCCGCTCGTAGCTCAGTCGGTAGAGCACCTGCCTTTTAAGCAGAGGGTCGTAGGTTCGATTCCTACCGAGCGGACAAATTTTATTTCACCACAAAGATCCTTACTGGGGATAAATTCTATATTCCAACATATTAACCTTCTGCCCCAAACCAGTTGTTTCTTCATACTCCCTTTCTATCTTTCCGCCCATCGATTCAGGTATTTTTCTACTTGAAATATTTTTATCAACGACAGGATAAATTATATATTCATAATCAATATTCTTATCTGCCCAATTCTTAACAGCATTCATTGCTTCTACTCCGTAACCATGACCATGTGCCGACTTCTTTATCCAAATACCAAGCTCAGGTGTCTTAGTATCAAGGTTGTGCAAACCTCCACAGCCTAAAAACTCATTTGTTTCTTTATTAAGTATTACAACCTGCAGGTTCTTACCTTCTAAAATCTCTTTGGTTGATGTATTTATAAAATTAATAGTTTCCTGTATTGATTCAGCTGGTCTTGGTGACATATAGACAGTAATCTCTGGACTAAATTCTTTAAAAATGTCCTCTTTATAATCCAAACTTATTAGCTTAAGTAATAGCCTTTCTGTTTCTATCTTTTCTGGGATTATCTTGTTCATTTGAAAAGTATAGCAAAATTGAGTAATAATTAAAATTATATCTTATAATACAAACCTCAAAACAATCCCATTATATTTATTATCTTTGTCTTTATGTATGTCCACTATTTCATAACCCCTTTCAATTAACAGTTTTAACATTTCTTTAGAGACATTATAAACCTTTACAGTTATCTCTTTATAGGAATTATCACGTGCGTGTTGTTCATTCAGATCCAACAAATGAGCTGCAACACCTTGTTTGCGATATTCCTCTAAAACACCCAATATCCATAGATACCAGCCACCATCCTTTTCAAAAGCAATACTGTCCCCAATAATTTTGTCATCACGTTCAGCAATAAAAATGGTCGGATTAACACCATTAAGTCTTTCTGTATATTGATCCAAAGTATATGGAGGCCATTCATACATTCCATTAAAGATTTGAAAGTTTGTTTTTACCAATTCTGGCAAATCGTTAATTGATCCTTTTTTATAATTCATTTGTCTATTGTATCAAAACATCCTTGTCTTTTCTAACCACTCTTTAACACACGCAAAACGTGTTTATGTAGCTTTTTATATAAAACCGAGGAGCAAACAGTGTTTTGAAACTTTATAAAGTTTCGCAAAAATATCGTAACTTTATAAAGTTACGATATTTTTATTTTTTTATTAAGTTACAAACTGGGCCAATAAACAGAAATAGAGCTAATATTAAAGTCCTAAAGACGACCTCTCCAATTCCACCATTAAATCCCCTCCACCCCTGTGGGCCTCGTGATATATTTCTACCAACTTATCCAACAGCAAATTTAATTCCTTAAGCTCCCACCCCTTAGATAACCTCAAAGCTTTTTGAAAAGAATACGGGGTTAGGCCTGATTCTTCAGCGGTCTTTGAAAACTTAGCTAAATAGACCGATTTCATTTGCCACCACAAAACCCCATGTATTTCCTCCCCTGCAAGATCTGCTTCCTTCAGCTTAATAAACTCTCTCCATGCCCCCACTTTATTCTTACCCGCAAACTGCTCAGCAAAGTCAAATGCCAAGAGTCTCTTCTTTTCAACACTCACAGAATCATTAAAATCAAATACTTTATGTGCAAACTTTTCTATTTTTTTTAGATTAGGAGCTGAAACTTTATCTTCCAATATTATCCAAGCGTGGTCACTTTCCTTCATTTCTTCCAATGAACCAATAATATCTGACCCAATTTCCTTATCTTCCAACACTTTATCTAGGGTTACAATATATTTTGCCAAAAATAAACCTTGACTACCCAATAATTCTTCCAACAATGAATCCTTCCAGGTTTCTGTAGTCACTCTATACAAAGAAACGTTTGGTTGTTTGCTCTGCATAATACCAACAAGCTCTCTCTGTTTAGCTCGCACCTTGTTTGTATTTGTTCCGTATATTAAATAAAGCATGTTGGTTTTTATTTCTTGATGTTTATTGAGCTGTCATCTCCCCCCAATTTATTCCTATGTTTGACGATGTTACAATCGGTACTCCCTTTGATTGTTCATCATTTAATATATCCTGCATAATATCTTGAATTTTTTTGGAGATTTTCTTAATAAACTCCCTGTCATCCTCCACCTCAAAAACTAGTTCGTCATGAACCTGCAAAAGCATCTTAACTCTGCCATATACCTCCTTATTTTTTGAATCATTTATATAATCGTAAATTTTTCGCATGCTAATCTTAATTATGTCCGCTGAGGTTCCCTGTATTGGCGCATTAATGGCCATACGCTCGGCGGCAGCTCTAATGAACGGTAGTTTAGACCTTATACCCTCAAAGTATCTTCTACGGCCAAACAGCGTCTCTGTATAACCATTTTGTTCGGCAAATCTTTTGGTTTCCTCCAGAAATTCTGCAACCCGACTGAATGTTTTAAAATATTCATTGTAAAAAGTCTGTGCTTCATCTTTTGTACTTCCCAAATTTGTCTTAAGCGCACTAACCCCCATTCCATAAAGAATTCCGAAGTTAATTACCTTAGCCTGTCTTCTCATGTCTTTTGTAACCTCATTTTCTTTTACACCAAAAACCCTTGAAGCAACACCAGTATGAACATCCTCACCTTTTTTAAATATTTCTATTAAATTTTCATCACCAGAAAGTATTGCTGCAATTCTAAGTTCAATCTGAGAATAATCAAAAGCAAGCAAGACACAACCCTTATCTGCAATAAACCCACCCCTTACCTTTCTTCCCAAATCTGTCTTGGTTGGAATGTTTTGAATATTAGGATTTTGCGATGACATTCTACCGGTTGTTGTACCAGCCTGCAAAAATTTTGCATGTAGTCTATTTTTTGAATCAGTGAGAAGTGGCAAGGGATCAATGTAGGTTGAGAGAAGCTTAGCTAACTCTCTATATTCCAACACCTTATCAATTATAGGGTGAACACCTTTAAGTTTTTCTAATTCAGATTCCTTTGTGGAACGAGCCCCTCCGGCTGTTTTTTTGAGACGCTTTGCACCCAACCCTTCTCCCAGGTTCATTTCATCAAAAATAACCACACCCAATTGTTTTGGTGAATCAACATTAAACTCCCTTCCAGCCATTTTCCAAATCTCACCCTCGAGCCGGCTCAATTCTTTGTGGTAATCTTCTGAAAGCTTTTTCAAATATTTTTTATCAAGTAATATTCCATCTTCCTCCATTTTAGAAACAACAGGAATAAGTGGCAATTCTATTTCATTTAACACCCTACTCAAACCCTGTTTTTCAATTTCACTAAGCAGATATTTTTCTACTTGTTCATACTTTTTAGATTTTGTATATTTTAAAACATCTTCATATGAGGGGTTTGTTAAGCTAGAATTTAAAACCCACAATGCAATACAGACTTTTGTTTTTTGTTCTTCTGTCACACCCCCTGCTACTTCTGTTGGTTTGTTTGCTTCAACCACATCACCAAACAAACCGCCAGAGGTATGATTTAGATTATAGATATCTGCTCCATTTTTAACCATGATGTTTTTTAATCTTGCCCCAAGCGTCCTAAATTCAAATTCATCAAAAACCTGTTCCGCTCTATCTAGATCAAAAGAATCTTTCCATGTTTTTTCTGGAAGTTCAAATTTAATTGGAGCGTCGCACCTAATAGTTGCGAGCATCTTGCTAAACACAGCTTCATCTTCTCCTTTTTCAAGAAGATCAATAATTCTGTCCGTTATTCCAAGCTTCTTAATTTCATTTGGACCACCCTCTTTCTTTAGGGTTTCATATAATTTTTCAATAGTGTGAAAATGAGAAATTAAAGTCGTTGCAGTTTTTTCACCAATTCCAGAAATTCCAATAATATTGTCCGATGTATCCCCTCGTAAACCTTTATAATCTGGCAAATATTTTGGGAGGAATCCAAAACGTTCAACAACAGCATCCTCATCATAGGTAACAGTATCTTTTATACCCTTCTTCAGTGTAAAAACCTGAACCTCTTTATCACGCACAAGCTGCAGTGTATCCATATCTCCCGAGGCAATCACAATCTTCAACCCCTTAATATCTTTTGTTTGTTCCACAATTGTTCCGAGCATGTCATCCGCTTCAAACCCAGGCTTATCAAACATTGGAATATTAAAATTCTCAAATATCTTTCTGGATGATTTTAATTGATCCACCAATTCATCATCACTCTTTTTTCTTCCTGCCTTATAATCCTTATAGGCCTCATGTCTATATGTTGGTTGAGGAAGATCATAGCAGGCAACAATGTAGTCTGGATTAAACTTTTCAATTATTCCAATCAACATTGAAGATAGTCCATAAATTGCTCCTGTTGGTACCCCATTTGAAGTGGCAAAATCAGGTAACGCGTGATAACCACGATGAATTATTGCGTGGGAATCTAGCAAAACCAAGGTCTTGTTTACCGCCTCTGTTTCTGTCTTTTGTGTTTTTTTCACTTTGGGTACATTATACCCTATTTGTCTTTTTGATTAAATCTTATATAAATCCAAATTGAGTGTTAATTTATTATATTATTGTCTTCGTCTAATAACTCCATAGTATTTGGCGATGGGCTAAAGTACACGGTTCTTGTGTTTTCATCGACAAATTCAAATTCAATGATTGACGCGCCTTGCGGGAGAATACTGATATCTGAGACCATTTCTGGCCACTCAAAACAAATTAGGTTTTTAGGGTCATTTAGTGTTTCTTCAAAATTAATGGCCAGTATTTCTTTTCCAGATTCTAACCTAAAAGCATCTATGTGAATTAGGGTTTCAATTCCAAAACTTTCAATATTTTCAGCTGATGTTTTATATCTTTTCTCTATTGCAAAAGTTGGACTAGTTATTTCTTCCGTTACCCCTAATAATTCTCCAATAAACTTTGTAAAGGCTGTTTTTCCAGAGCCGAGGTCTCCTTTTAGTACCAAAACTATGGCACCTAATAATTCTTCAGAATTTAGTTTCTCCTTTCTGTTTTCTAAGACCTGCTCCAGAACAAGTTCTGCAAACTTTTTGGTGTCGTTAAGGGAATATGATGTGGTTTTGTACATTACTGATTTTTAATCTGAATTTTAAATAATACCCATATTATATACTTTATTTAACAAAAAAACATCAAAAACAAAACAAGGTTTTTGGGCCTTGTTGAGTTTTGTTCTCTTTGTTGGAGTGGATTATTCTTCCGCCGGAATATCACTCAAAATTTCATCTTCTGTAGCAAGCTCGAGAGCCGCATTATTTAGATCATCATCTAGCTGTTTTTCTATTCCGGCTATTGTTGCATCGTCCTCCTTTTTTGTTTTAGCTTCATCAACTTCTGGCATCGCCTCCACTTCCTCACAAATATCTTTTAGTGAATTATCTACTTCTGCCATACCATCTTTATATCCCTGTAATTTTTGAGCTAAGGCCTGTTTAAGCTCTTCTCCATGAAGTTTGCTTATTTCATCAGCTGTTAAGGGGTTTGAATTGTTGTTTGGTGTTGGGTTCATATTTTTATTTTAATTCCGCTATTTGTTTAAAAACACTTAACTTATCCTTAGTGGCTTTTCTATTTTCTTTAGTGAGGACTCCGTTATCTGTTTTCATTTGACTCAAAAACTCAACAGTTATTTGTCCAGCGATTTTAAACAAATCAATTTCATTTTTATTAAAATCCTTGTCCTTTTGTATCTCGTTCAAAGCCTCTGCTAATTTTCTAGCAGTAGTTGCACTTACGGGACCAACCAGACTTGACTCATCTTCGGTTACAAGCACTCTACGGAATGTTTCCATTGTTTTTCTTAGATTAAATAGTTTTTCTACACGTCTTTGTTCCACTTCAGGCCTCTTCTCCATCTTGGGTGTTGATGGAGGTTCAGGTGTTGGAGCTGGAGCTGGTTCTGGCTCCGCTGGTGTGGGTTCCTTGGCTGATTTAGGAACAGCGGGCTTCGTAGGTGCTGGCTCCGTCGTTGATTTAGGAACAGCTGGAGGTGTGGTTTTTTTTGTTGATGCCGGCTCTGTTGTTGTGGGAGATTTTGGTGTTGAAGATGTCGGAGTAGGTGCAGGCGCCGGTCTTGAGGCTGGTGGTGTTTGTGGAAGCACTCCACCATTATTAATTTTAACTTGTGAACTATCTCGTTTCTTTACATATTCATCTCTTAAATCATCAAATCTTTTTGTTCTCTTGTCTGTAAGTTCTATGAAACTTCCAAGTCTGTGACCCACGTTCTCGTAAAAACCAAGCTTTTCTTTACTTGCCTTTATTGTTGCTTCATATTCTTTAATAGCACCTTTAATTTCAGCCTTATCCACCCTATCCTTTGTATTAGCCAACGCCTTTCTCAAGCTTATTAATTGACTATCTGTTTCTGCAATAATACTCATCATCCTGTTTGTTTCTGTATTTATTGTCCTAAGGTTTGCGACGTTCTCGTGATAATTTGTATTTTGTCTAACTTTTTCTGTCTCAATCTCAACATTAGCGATAAAACCATCTACTATTGAAATCTTTCTTTCATTATATCTTGCTAGTTGTTCAGCCAAAACTTGTCTTTCTGCCTGAAGATTAACTCTTCTTTTTACAGCATTTTCGACAATACCATTTCTCGCTTCTATTAACGTTCTCTCCATGTTCTGATCTCCACGAGCCCTGGCTTCTTCAATAGATTTATCTATTTTGGCTACATTTTCTCTTGCAACCCTCTCATTTGTTGGATTATTTGCTTCTTGTTGTATTGTTCTATCAAGACGAGCAAGTTCGCTCTTTTTTCTAATAATAAGATTATCATTGGTGTAGTTTTCCATCCCCATGGTAAGCTTATCTATAGTGTTTAACTTAGCATGATTAACAACGTCCTTTGACCAACCCATTTTTATTTTTAATTTATTAAAAGCGGACGTTAACCAATTTATTTCAGCTCCAAGTTTCATATTATTACCAGCCTCTATAGTCTGACCATGCTCTCTATCAATCCTACCCAACAAAGAATTATCGTTTTCAGGAACACCGGGATTAAATCCGGGGGCTGTTGAAGGTATAGGTTCTGGCAGAGGGGTCATTGCTGGCATCTCTGCTGGTGTTGAGGGTCGAGGAAGAGGTGGTGGACCCATGGGGGTCATCTCCGGCATTGGAGCTGATGTTGGTAACGGAGGAGGTGTTGCTCCAGTTTTTTTAGACAAAAGAGGTGAGTCTTTAACGGCTTCCACAAAGTCACCAAAATGATCTGGATATGCTGTTACTAAATCAATATGTTCTTTAGTTTTTGGTAGAGCGGGGGGTGTTACTGCGGCTTTTTCTGGCGGCAACGGCGGCGGGGTGTCACCTGAACTTTTTGGAATTGGCGGTGGGGTGGCTCCAGTTTTTTTGGTCGGCATAGGGGGTGGAGGTACAACTTCATCATCTGATAATACTTCCCCACCACCAGAATCTTCTTTTAACAAACCCTGGCCTTCACTTTCATCATCAAGTGGGTGCGTATCAAATTTTCCACCAACCCTTCTTCCTTGCAAATCATAAACATTTTTGGGATCCAAATTTATTTCCTCAAGCTCGTTTTCTGATAGATTTATTCCATGCTTTAGATCTGACAATTCATCATTTTCTTCCTCATATTTAAGGAGTCTATCTACAGGCCGTGAATTTTTAGTCCAACTTTCCTTAGAAGGAGCAATAAACTGCCTGGAACCCTCAGGGTCAGCAAAATCGTGAGTTTCCTCAATGTTGTGAGACAGGTTATTAATATCCACATACTCACCGGGAACCACCACGCGTGTCGGGTGACTATTTTCTGTTTTTGAAATACTTCCTTTTTCCAAACCAACCTCCCCATGCTGATCATAATCAAGGCCTTTCTCAATTTTAAAATTATCCACCCCTTCACCTTCTGGATTTGAAGACGACACAGAACCAAGGCCTTCTAGTTTTTGCAAGGCCTCATCCAAAACCCCACGTTTAGCATTACCACTTGTTTGACTTTCTGCTGGTGTCGATATTGGAGAGCTTTCTTTCATTATATTTTTATTATTTTAACAATACAATAATTGTATCCCCACCAACAACATTCGTCAATTTAATGTATCCTCCCACAACCTTTAATTATTTATGGCGTATTCTCCAAAAACAGTATAATATATTAATATGACCATCCACTTTGACGAAGACAAACAAAACACAAGAATGAAAAAACTCCTTCTTGATGAGGAGGAAGCTTCAATGCAGATTCTTGCGGATAAATACAATATATCCTATATAGACCTAACAACGGTCTCAATTAACTCTGATGGCCTAAAGCTAATTGAGGAGAAGGTGGCAAGGGAAAGTAAGGTGGCAGTCTTTGATATTGTTGGAACCAAGATTTCTATTGCCGTCCACTCCCCCACAGGTGATGAAACAAAGGACGTTTTGGACACCCTAGAAAGAAATGGCTACAGACCAACTCTCTTTATTGCCTCAATACATAGTCTTGAAAAGGCCTGGGAGAGGTATAAAGATATTTCCTTCGCATCAGAAACAGAGGCTGGATCCCTGGATATTTCAAACGAAGAAATTGAAAACTTGGTTCAAAGAGCTAAGAACCTTGAGGATATTGCTTTATGGATCAAGGAAGCATTAGAGATGAAGAAAACCCACCGTGTATCAAAAATGCTTTCAATTGTTATGGCTGGAGCGCTTTCTACAAAATCATCGGATGTTCACATTGAAGTTGGGGAATTAAAAGCAAGGCTAAGATACAGAATAGACGGTGTTTTAACAACGGTTGCAGAATTTGATAAGGAAACTTATGAATTAACACTTTCTCGTATTAAATTATTGTCAGGATTAAAACTAAACATAAAGGAAAACGCACAGGATGGTAGATTTACAGTAAAAGTTAAAAATACAGACATTGAGATAAGAACATCAACAATTCCCGGCTCATACGGAGAATCTGTAGTTATGCGTATTCTTAACCCAGAATCAATAATGGTGACAATGGATAAATTAGGTATGTCAAAACGCTTCCTTGAGGCTATAAGGAAGGAAATAGCTAGACCAAATGGCCTTATTTTAACAACAGGACCAACAGGATCGGGAAAAACAACCACTCTTTATGCATTTTTGAGAGAAGTTTCCAGCCCAGAATATAAAATAATTACAATAGAAGACCCAGTTGAATATCACCTTCCGGGAATTGTACAAACTCAAGTTGAAGAATCTAAGGGATATACTTTTGAAGCGGGGCTTAAGTCTGCAATGCGGCAAGACCCAGACATTATAATGGTTGGAGAAATTAGAGACGCTGAAACTGCAATTACCGCGATTAACGCCGCATTAACTGGACACCTTGTTTTTTCTACTCTTCACACAAACAACGCCGCTGGAACCTTTAC
>CAJBHC010000010.1 GCA_903952785.1 uncultured bacterium
GCTACTACTGAACAACTCCACATATTTTACCCCACCATTGCTTTTAATTGCACTGTTTGGCACAACAATAATATTTTGTTTATTGTTGGTGATAATTGAGGCGCTGACGCTCATGCCGGACTTAACCCGTTCATCCTGAACATCAAAAGTGATTTTGACATTATAATTTACAACACCTTGTGAGACCGTTCCAACCAAATCAATTGATTGAACAACGCCTGTAATTTCTAGTCCGTCCACCGCATCAAATGTTAGAGTTGCTTTTTGGCCAGCCACAATCTTTGCAGCATCCACTTCATTTACTGTAATATCCGCAACTTTATTTTTTGTAATAATTGTTCCAATGGAAGCACCTGAGGAAACAGAATCAGATGGCTTAACACTTATCTTTGCAATCACTCCATCAAAAGGGGCAGTGATAAAAAGATTTTGATAAGTCAAAGCCTTTTGTTGAAGATTAATTCTTTGCGATTCAACATCGAGACTATCCGCTCCTTCAATCACCTTGTCATACGCTGCCTGCTTCTGTGCTAGAGTTTGAGGACCATTTTTAACAGTGTTTTTCAAATCCTCAGTATTATTCATCGCATTTGAAAGACTTGATAAATCAGAATTTATTTTTCCAATCCAACTTGTCAAATTGTTTGCGGCGGTGTTTGCTGCGGCACTTGAGTTACCAGATAGTGGATTAGCATCAAGCGTCTTAATATGATCAACCAAGTTTTTCATGTCCTTAAGAACAGTTGAAAATTCTTTTGTCACGTCATATGTGGATTTCATTAATTTATCTATGGAGTCTGCTGAATCAGATCTAGCAGAACTTCTATATACAGCAAGAGCGTCTGTGTATTGATTTTTTATTTTATCGAAACTAACACCAACTCTATTTTTTGTCATCTTTGTCTCGGATGGCATAGAGATGATACTTTGATCAGACAAGAAGCCTGTTCCAGAATATAACATATCGTACGCACCACTCATTGTATCTGTAAGATCAAGATATGTTGAAGCGATAGAATTATACCCGCTGTCATACGCGTTATTTAGATTATCGCCAGCTTTCTCAACACTTTGCTTTGCATTATTCAAATCATTCTCTGCTTGAATTCTTGTCGAATCATCCGCAGGTTGAACAAATTTTTCATATGCAATTTGAGCACTTCTGTAATCTAGGTATGCACTTGGATTATCAATTTGTGCAATCTTTGCTCCCGCTTTCACTTCTTGGCCCGTAATAACGTTGACTTTCAAAATGTCTCCAGAGGCTTTGGTCTTCAGCTCAATTTGATTCGATGCAGAAACCTGACCACTTCCTGTAACGTTTGTGGTGATTGACCCGTTTTGAACTTCTGCGATTGCGTAGGTTGTAGTTACAGTTGCAGGGAAGATCACTTTAACAAGCCAATAAATTATTAGAATTAAAACAATAGCTGCAATGATGCTCATCTTCTTATGAGAGAATGCATATTGTTTAAATTTTGAAGACCTGATTTTGGTACGGGCCCAAAAAGATTCTTTCATATTTTCCTTGTTATTCATTTTGATTAGATTTGAATTGTTCATTTAAATTATTATTTTAACGAAGATCTTGTCGATGTGGCTGAGGGTGTCAATTGCGTTGATGATTCCGGTTTGTTTTGTACACTTTGCTCATCTGGTGGTGGGGGAAGCAACCTAATTAATTTTGCTTTTACGACGCCGCTATTTATGCCCCCATTGTCTGTGTTGTCCGTGTTGCTATTATCGCCAATCACCACAACATATTCTCCAACTTTTAAATCCGTCGCACTAACGGTCTCTCTGAATTGTCTGACTAATGTATCATCTGAAATGTTCACTGTCTTTTCAACATTGTCAGGTGAAGCAACAACAATAGTTGGAAGATTAATTGATACGATTTTTCCAACCGCACCATGTCCACCGGGAATATTTTCTCCTTGCATCATAAATCTTCCGCCATCTCTGATACCGTCCATCATACCACCTTTATTACCAAATTTGTTGGCGCCTCTGCCTTTATCTTCAAATGGTCTGTAGTTTTCACCCATTGATCTATAAAATCCCGCTTTGTGATACCCAACAAAAATTCCCGCTTGGAAAATTATTGAAGCTACTATAAGCACGATTAATATTTTTAATATTCCAAATTTATCTATTTTTTCTTTTATGTGTTTAATGTGTTCTTTCATTTTTTGTATGTTTATTTATTTAATTATGCCGATGCTTTGCCGGCGCTAAGTTGTCACTGTGACGTGGCTATGCCGTTACTAATCCGTTTCTTACAATTGATGCTGTCTTTAAAACTGACCAGGTGAAAACTGTTAATACTATAAGTAACGCCAAGATTCCAATTACAGGCAATGACTCCGCAAGTGAAATTAATATTTCTTTCCAATACACAATTGCAACATCGAAATCTGAAAAAATTATTGAAAGATAATTATAAAATCCAGATTGTGTAAACGATGTAATAATTTGTGAAATTATTGGAATAGAAGCTATAACAGACAGCGCTGAGACAGTGCTTAGGCCAAGAGTTTTAATCTTGGCGTGTTGGCGGGCTTTAGCGTCTATTTTTAGAATTATATTCTCTGCAAGCCTGTGGGGCACAGATACTTCTCCAATATCTACCTTATTTAATATTTTTTTGAATTCTTCATTCATACTAGTACTATACGAGGTGGGGTGGGGGTTTGGTGCCTTGACATAATATTACATGGTGTGGTACATTTTGTGGCAATTAAGTTCTTTGTAAAAGTGTGTCCAGTGTTTTCAGAAAGCCACCAGTTAGTTATTAATATAGTTATTTGCTGGCTTTCTGAACAACAAACCAATAAAACACACATGAAAACACTGAAATTCAGCATCGTAACAAGGAAGGACTTTACACTTTCTCTTATTCACCTCATTCCTGCCATCGTTTTCGATGATGGTTCGAAATTTGAACAAGCAATCAACGGTGTCGGTGATGGAGTCACGGGCTTTGTCGAAAATCTTGTCGAAGCACACAAGCTCCATCAATCTGGGCACAAGCAAGAAGCAGTTAATCTTCTTTTCCTGACGGGGTTAGGTGAAAACCAAACCCTCATCACCGGTGAAGAGCGTATCCAGGCTTTGAAAGATTGTCCACTCGCAGATCCAGATTTGCTTTTCAGCTTGGTTAAGCAGGAGGGTCAAGTCATTCTACGCTGGCTCTACGATACGTTTGGGGTGACATGGATGGAAGCTCTCCGTCGTACTTTCCTTGGCCGAGAGGGTCTCCGTTTTACTCTTTGTCTGTACCGCAGGGACGGCGGTCACTGGGTTTGGAGCAATGGGATGCTTAACGGGGAGCGTGGACGCGATAAGACGGCGCTTGTACTCACTAACGGTAAGGATCGCACTATTGAGATCATAACTCAGCAAACAGTTGCAAGTCTTGCAGGACGTCATCCAGCGGGTGCGGGATACCGCGACCAAGATGACGATGGTGACTGTGACTGCAATGGTGGCGACTAGCTTACAAGCTACACCAAACTGGACGGGCATTGGACACGATTTACTCGTGATAATCCATTGCCCGCCCTTTTTATTTTTAATATTTTAGGCTTCCAATATATTTTTGAGTTTCAAAATTGACCGCCTGAACTGTCCCTTAACTGTATTCATCGGACTTCCTATAATTTCCGATATTTCCTCATAAGTTAAATCCTCAGTAATGTGTAGGTGAATAATAAGTTTCTGATTATCAGATAATTGAGCAAGAGCTTTCAATAGTGCGTCCGTTGATTCCTTTTTTGCGAATATTTCATCTGGTAGTGGTTCTGTATCAGCCAAATTGGATTCAAAATTAGATCCGCCATCTAACACTTCTGTCTCATCCGTATCTAAACTAGTGAAGTTTATAGACCTTTTTTTTCTGAGTTTATCTATTGCTGTATTTTTGGCAATGCTAAAGAGCCAAGTTTTGAAATTTTTATTCATATCAAATTTTGATAATTTCTGCCAAACTTTAATAAAAGTTTCTTGAGTTATATCTTCCGCATCTTCTTTATTTCCAATCAATTTGAATATAAAAAGATAGACAGAATTGACGTGACGTTTTACTAGTATATTAAATGAATCTCTGCCGTTTTTTTGGTAGTTAGTGGAGTAGGTGCATTCTTCAATTAATTGTAGATCTGTTTTTTCCATTTTTTCTATTCGCTTCAGTACTTAGAACTTTAACATTTAGAAACCTCTTTACCAAGCTTTCAATTTTTTTAAAATTAGTGGCCGATGGTTTAAACCATAAAATTTCATGTCTTTTCTTAAACCAAGTTCTTTGTCTTTTAACAAATTGCCAAATGTCTTTTGCTAGCAATTCTTCAAATTCCGCCTTCGTTATCTTTCCTTCAAGTACACTAGCCATATGTCCATACTCCAATCCAAACTCATGCATTCTCTTGAAGCTCACCCCCTCACTGTGCAGTCTCTCTGCTTCCTTCAGCATTCCTTTTTTCATGCGTGCTCTGATGCGAAGAAGTATTCGGTCTTTGATAGTCACATCGTCAAAATCAAGACCAATAAAAATAGCATCAAAGTTTGGATTTTTGACGAGTGGGGGAACCGCACCCAACTTTTCTGCAATTTCAATTGATCTAATTAAGCGCACTCTATTAAATTGCCCGCCACCATCGTTCTTTAATTGCTCCGCTCTATTGGGATCAAGTGAGATTAATTTCTCATTCAGAGTCTCCGTAGTGTATGTGGATAACTCCTTTCTTAATTTTTTATCAGGCAAAACTTGAGGATATATAACGCCATCAATTAATGCATCAATATACATACCAGTGCCTCCGCAAATTATTGGAATTTTGTTTTTCTTTAGAATTTCTTCAGCTGACTTTAATGCGGATTTGCTAAACTTATCAACAGTATATATTTTCTTAGGATTCTCAATGTCCAACATGTAATGGGGAATACCCATCATCTCCTTTTTTGTTATCTTTCCAGAGCCAAGATCAAGGCCACGGTAGACTTGGCGAGAATCTGCAGAGATTATTTCTCCATCAAACTTTTTGGCAAGCAAAACTGCCAAATCACTTTTTCCAGTTGCGGTAGGACCACAAACCACTATCGCTGGGGTCAGGCCCCGTACGGGGATAGATTTTTGTGTTGTAATTTTCGCAGACCCAGTATTCTTGTTAGCCTTTTCCATTTTGTGCCAGAGGTGGGACTTGAACCCACAAACCTTGCGGCGCTCGATTTTGAGTCGAGTATGTTTACCATTTCATCACTCTGGCTTTATTTAGGGCATCCAACCACCCCTTGCTATTAGTATTATTCAATATCCCCACGATGTCAACAGTTTTGTAGAAATTCAAGATTTGTTTAAGAAATAAGTATGGTACAATCTATCCATATGCAACCACAATCACAATATTTTAACAACTCTATTTTTTGGATAGAGATAGAAAAAATCGTTCCAAACCCGTATCAACCTCGTAGGGATTTTGACCCAGTTGCCTTAAAAGACCTTGCAGAGTCTATAAGAATGTACGGTTTGCTGCAGCCAATTGTTGTGACTCGTAATGAAATTATTAAGGACGATGGGGGACTTGCCGTTCAATATGAGCTTATCTCCGGTGAGCGCCGTCTCAGAGCTTCCAAACTAGCTGGCCTCACACAACTTCCTGTAATAATTAGATCAGGTGACGATGATAATAGGGTCAAGCTTGAACTCGCTATTATTGAGAACTTACAAAGAGAGGATTTGAATGCGGTTGATCGCGCCAGAGCATTTCATCAATTGGCAGAGGAGTTTGGTTTGAAGCACGCCCAAATTGCAGAGAAAATGGGCAAGAGTCGTGAATATGTTACAAACACAATTAGACTTCTGGCATTGCCAGAGCATATGCTAAAAGCACTGGGAGAGAAAAGAATTACGGAAGGACACACTCGTCCACTTTTAATGTTGGCAGATAAGCCTGAGGAGCAAGAAGTTTTATTTAAAGAAATTTTAATTAAGAAAATTACAGTTAGAGAAGCGGAGCGAATTGCAAGAAACGTTGCCGTGGAGCGTGCGAGAAAGAAAGAGACATTGGAGAAGGATACTGAAATGAAAGAGATTGAAGGTAAATTAAACGATGCTCTTGGAACAAGAGTGATGATTGAAAGAAGGGAAGTTGGTGGTAAAATTGTTATCGATTTCTTTAATAACGATGATCTTCACCACTTGTTGCAAATTCTGGAAGGTCAAGAGAAGATGCAGGGGTTTTCGGAGAAGTTAAAGAGTGATTTGGCGAGGGCGGAGGGAGGTGTTGGGGCCGGCGGCGAGAACGCTAGTGGTGAAGCAAAAAAGATGTGGACAGTGGAGAATTTGGTAACTGCACCAAATTCTGAATATGTACAAAATCAAAAGGCACGGGAGATGGCGGAGAATGGTAGCGTGGCAACAAATCAGGCTGAGCAACATGAACAAATGATCGAAGACTTAATAAAGAGTGACGATGATCTTGGCGTAAGTGAGAGCGGCGCTCCAATCGATGATTCATCTCCATCTGATAGAAGTGAGGACGATGAGGATTTGTATTCGATTAAGAATTTTTCTCTTTAGATAATAAATGTTTTAAATTTATCTAAATCCTCTGATATTTCAGCAGGGTTCTTTCCTCTGTGTATTGCATTTTTAAAATACTTTTTACCAATTTGGGGCATATCTGATCCATCGTGATCACCAAACATGTATCTAATGGAATCAATATCACACTTTCCGGGTTGAGTTTCTTGGCCGGTTATTTTAAGTATTTTTGTTAAAAGATTCTCATCACCAGTTAATAAAAGTATCGTACTTGGGCCTTGAGAAAAATGTTTTGCTGTTTCAAACTTTATGGGGTCTGGTAAATCTTTGTACATTATTTTGTTTACAAAACTTAATGGTAACATTTGCGTTGATTGTCTGGTGATAGTAATACCTTCGGAAGTTAGACGGTCCATAATTTCTGGAAGATGAAAATATGCATCTGGCTTTACTACGACAACCATGTTGTTTTTTGGATCAATTTCTATTACGTTATTTGGTTCAGATTCAATAGCCTTAAACGATGGGTGTACATTTTCAGATTCCATTCTACCTTCATCATTAATTTCAATATCAAATTTTTCTGTATTGTTCATAATTTTATTTTCTATTCAAACTTATCGAAAGTTACTGTTCTGATGTTGTCAAAATCAAATCCATATTTTTTATATACAAACCTCGCATCTCCATCAAATCTATCGTCCCAATTAAGATCTAATTTTTGAGCTATGGATTTTAGTATTTCGATAGAATCACCCTCAAGCTCTATATATGTTGGTATTTTTGGCCAAGTGTCTATATCTAAAGTGGTCCCATTTAATTCAAAGGTGTGACGATATTTTTCTACTGTTCTATAAGCTATCATACCCATCGCCTCAAGAAAAAGCTTTGGTTCTTTGAAATCTAGGACTTGGAATTCTATTTCTTTTGCCGAGTCTGTTTGTTGATGTGCATTTGACTTATATGTAAGAGTTATTTTATCTCCTTTTTTACGAAGACGACAAAAAGTATTATTTTCCAAAGATTTTAAATCTTTATCGTAGAAAATGATTTCATTCATCATTATTTCACCCTTATCTATGGCTCCTATTGATTTTAACATATTTATCATTTTTTCCTTATCTATCTCTAGGAATCGAGTTTCGATTTCAGTTTTCATATTCAATATACTAGCACATATTGAAATTAAGATAAAATTTGGCTTTTCTTTAGAATTTCTTTAATGATTGAAGATTTAATAAAGAGTGATGATGATCTTGGAGTAAGCGAAAGTGGTGCTCCAATTGATGATTCATCTCCATCTGATAGAAGTGAGGATGATGAGGATTTGTATTCGATTAAGAATTTTTCACTATAGAGAGGTACTTATAGTAAAATGAAAAACCCACCATCTCGACGGAGCTGGGGGGCTCTTCATCGTTGAGGTGGTGAGTTTGGTTTGGGACGTGGTTTTACTTCTTGCGTCGGACCTTTTGATTCTGTTGCTAGCTTTATCGGGTTGTGATCCTTAAGTGCTCGGCTCGTGCCCGGCTTTGCTCACGAGACGGAAATGTTCACAGTCGTAGAGATCTGCCTCTTGATCAAAAGACACCCTCCACTTTTCACCGCCGACGTACCACATCTTGTAGACGGCGTACGTGCCGTCACTCGCAATGATTTTTGAAGTTGAATAACCGCAGTGGTCTTTGGAGTAGGTACGGCTCACACCCGTCAAGGTCACTTTATCCCCCCTACGAAACGGAGGGGTTTGTCCATCAAGGCGAGAAAGGACCACACCTTAAGGTATGTTAATTCCTCCTGGTGTACGGGTCCAGCGATATCAATGACTAAGTCTGAACAGGATGAGCCTACTTTGGAAGCAGATCCTATCAGTTTAAGCAGTAATTCAGCGTTGCTCATATCGTAAGCATAAGTTCTCATGATTGATTGTTCCTTCTGTGTTGATTGTTTTGTGGTCTAGCTCTAAAACTACCAAGTTAAAGAGCTGTTGTATTCAAGAAAAGGATATTCTTTATTCAATAGAAAGTCAATAATATTATCATTGAATAGCTGGGATCGTAAAATAAGCAAATCTAGAAATCTTGAGGTCACAATTGTGACCTCAAGATTTTCTTCGGCAATTCTTTATAAAAACTTTATAGAAATATCATCTCTGTTTGATAGGCTTCTATCTATGAAAGAAAAAGAAATAAAAGATGTCTCACTAAGTGCTGAGATCATAAGAGAAAACGTTTATATTATTAGAGGTCAGAAAGTGATGCTAGATAGAGATTTGGCGATGTTGTATGGAGTTGAAACAAAAAGATTGAACGAGGCTGTTAAAAGAAATCCCAGACGGTTTCCAGAGGATTTTATGTTTCAATTAACAAAAGAGGAAGCTGATCATTGTTCAAGGTCACAAATTGTGACCTTGAACAATGAGGAAGAAGATGATGAGAACTTGATATCACAAATTGTGATATCAAGTTCTGGGGCTAAAAGTAAAGGTAACTTGAAGTCGCAATTTGCGACTTCAAGTAGGGGGCGTCATTTAAAATACTATCCAATGGCTTTTACCGAACAAGGAATCGCTATGCTTTCAAGTGTATTAAATAGTGACAGGGCAATTGACGTAAATATTCAAATCATTAGAGTTTTCACAAAAATGAGAGAAATGATGGATGCTTATAAGGATTTGAGAGAAAAAGTTGAGGAAATGGATCTGGATAATAAGGTTCTATTTGCTGAAATATTTGAATCTATAGCATCATTAAAATATGAAAAGGAGAAGCCAAAAAGTAAATTTGGTTTTGTGGTGGATGATGAGGTAGAGGATAACTAGAACGGCTAAGAATAAGACTCTCTTTAAGGTCGCAATTTGCGACCTTAAACAAATGGCTAATAATAACAATTTCTCTGAAGTCACAAATTGTGACTTCAGAGATGCGGCTAATTATAATGATTTCTTCAAAATCGTAATTTGCGATCTTGAACAGACGGCTAAAAATAACATCATGTTTGATATCGCAAATTGCGATATCAAACATGGGGCCTAAAATATACCTAAAATTGAGGTCGCAATTTGCGACCTCAAGTTGAACGTTCGAGACTATATAATCTATAAGCAAATTACCTACTCCGTCTTTGCCTCCTCCGTCTTCTTCTTAAACCCCCCACGTTTTCCAACAACTTTTGGCAGTGCTAGTATCTCAAGCGCACGTTCTAACGTGATTGTATAAACATCGTCTGTCTTTAGCGACCTAAAATCAGCATCGTGAACAATATATGGTCCAAATCGTCCAATGCTTGCTGTAATGTTTTTTCCACTTTCCGGATGCTTTCCCAAAACCCTCGGAAGTGAAAGATATACCAAAGCTTGCTCAACAGAAACATTACTTGGATCAACCTCCTTTGGAATAGATGCCATTCTTGGTTTCTTGTTTTCCGGACTCTTTAATCCTAATTGAACATAAGGTCCAAATCTTCCGATCTTTGTAAATATCGGAAGACCAGTTTCAGGATCAGTACCGATAGGTTCATCGGTCTTAATTAAAATTCCTTCCATTGTAAGGGCGCCATCGCAGTCTGGATATTTTGAACAACTCAAAAACTTTCCCGTCCTTGCGAGTTTGATAATCATGCTGGCACCACACTTTGGACAAATGTGCGATGCGTCTGCGGCACCTAGGTTTGTAATTTTTTCAATATCTAGTTTCTCTTCAATAATTTTTGTCAGTGGTGTGTAGAATTTTTTAATTGTAGGAACATATTCCGCCTTACCTCCTGCAATATCGTCCAATTCATTTTCCATTTCCGCTGTGAAATCATAATCAACATATTTAAGGAAGTGTTCTTCAAGGAACGATATGACAACCTCACCAGTATCAGTTGGCTTTAGAGATTTATTAATTTTCTCTACATACTGTCTTGTTTCAAGAGTTTTAATAATACTTGCATAAGTTGAAGGACGGCCAATACCTTTTTTGTCCAACTCCTTAACAAGGCCGGCTTCAGAATACCTACTTGGTGGTTCTGTAAATTTTTCAACCCAAACCATTTTTTCAAGTTTTAATTTCTCATCCTTTTCTGTCTTTGGCAAAATAACATCTTCACCAACGGCATCAGGATCCGCCTTTAGCCATCCGTCAAAAATTACACGAGATCCAGTGACGGCAAAGGTTGGGAGTTTTTTGTTCGCCTCCGCATCACCATCCGCGCATGCAATAATTTTTGTTCTCGCGATTCTTGCGTCGGACATTTGAGAAGCTAGAGTTCTTGCTCTAATTAATGCATACAACTTCTTTTCATCTTCATTTCCGCCCGCTTTTGCAAGAGACAAGTGGGTTGGTCTGATGGCTTCATGGGCCTCTTGAGCATTTTTACTTGTTGATTTAAAAGCTTTGGTTTCCGCGTATTTATCGCCAAATTCTTTTTTGATAACATCACTTGCTTCTTTTATTGCAATAGCACTTAAGTTTGTGCTATCTGTACGCATATATGTGATGTGTCCACCTTCGTATAGTTTTTGCGCAATACCCATCGTTCTTGAAGGAGTAAATCCTAATCTTGACGATGCAGCTTGTTGCAGAGTTGAAGTAGTAAAAGGTGGGCGAGAGGTTCTTTTTAGTTCTGTTTCTTCAATATCTTTAACTTTCCAATTTGTTTTTTCACCAAGTGCTGTAACTTCCTCAGCTCTGGCTTTTTCTTTTATCTCCTCCGTGCAAGTCATTTGTAAAATTGCACCGTCTTTGTTTTTAAATTCAGCAGATATTGGATAATATGCTTCAGGTATGAAGGCTCTGATTTCTCTTTCACGCTCAACAAGGATACGTAGGGCTGGGGACTGAACTCTACCTGCGGACAAACCGTATCTAACTTTTTTCCAAATAACACCAGAGAGATCATATCCAACAAGTCTATCCAACACTCTTCTGGCTTCCTGTGCTTTTCTTAGATTGTCATCAATTTCTCTAGGATGTGCGATGGCGTCTCTAATAGCCTCTTTTGTAATTTCATAATAAACAACACGCTTTGGATTTTTTAATCCAAGTGCTTCTTTAAGGTGCCATGCGATAGCTTCTCCTTCACGGTCTGGGTCAGTTGCTATTAGAACGCCACTTGCTTTTTTTGCTCTTGCTCTGATATCACTTATCACCTTCTCTTTTCCAGGAGAAACTTCATAGTGGGGAACAAATCCGGCAGGGATATCAATTGCTGTTCTATTGCTCTTTGGTAGGTCTCTAATATGGCCAACTGAAGCCACGACATCATACTCACCCTCCAGATATTTGGAGATGATTTTTGCTTTAGCGGGGGACTCAACGATCAAAAGGGTTTTTGCCATTAGTTATAATTAATACTACAAATATTATGATTGTGCAAATTTGGGCAAAAATTACAGCCACGCGGATTTGCGTGGCTGGGCGGGGTGGACTAGGTTGGCGAGGGTGGGTTAGGGTTTCTGATCTCCTTCGTTATCTTCGGCTGGTGACTTCTGACTGTATAACCGTTGTGTGCGCCAGCACCCGAAACGGTAACAGAAGTATCCAAACAGGGCGACAAATGATAGCAGAAGTACTGGCGGCGGGCCCTGGTAGCTACCGAATGGGGCTGGGTCTGAGTAGTACGCCTGTGCGGCCGCGGGTGAGTACTCACTCAGCACCTCTTTGGGCGTGATTCCCTTTCGATCGGCGATCTTCGCTGTTATTTGATTGAGACGTTGGGACATCTCAACGTTGTCGCTGCGGACCTTCGCGGAGCTTTTGTATTCTCCGTAGAAGAATCGCCCGGCGAAGCAAAGATAGCCTAACACCAAGATTAGGATGACGGTTGTTGTTTTACTGATGTTTTTCATGGTTCTGGTTGTTGTTGGTTTGGCTGAGAGGGGATAATCAGTTAGCCAGCGGGATGCTGGTAAAAATTCTCCCTCTTTCTAACAAAACCAACGCTTGGCAAAGAGCTGAAATACTCATGTATGGTAACATACTATGTATAGCTTGTCAATGCTAGTAACCAAAAAAAGCCGTGTGCGTACCTTGCACACGACATTTCGGATATCGAAGGATCTTGTCTTCTTTTCGCGTTCACTCGCCGCTACTAGCGGATATCCACTCTGATTTTTATTCACCGAGGTTGTACTAGAGCTTGCGCCACTTCGAACCTGTTTTTTTGGTCTGCTGGGATCAGATTAACCAGGAATTCAGTCCTGTGACAGGACTAGCTGTTTAGAAGGTACTATCACAAAGTCAGCTTTTTTCACAAGGGCGTAGTAGATCCCCGTTACTTATTAACTTTGTTGACACCAACAGGGGGAACGTATTCCACCCAAACTCATTTGCCATGAATATGTCGGTAAGGATATATTACACCTATTAATGTGTTTTGTCTAAAACAACTCAGTTTAAATTAATTAGTTCAGACTCAACTTGGAATACACCTTCCCATACCTCTCCTCCACCAATCCGCGCATTTCTAGCATTGATATTGTGACTAGAACTTTGGAAATGTTGAACCCGGTTCTCTGGCAAATTTCATCAGTTGAAATGGGGGAGTCTAATAAATCCAGAATTTCTTTTTCTTCACTTCCGCAAGAATCAAAAAGTGACTTTGAAACTTCTTTGATTGAATATTCTGTAATGCCAAGCGCGTCTGTTATATCAACCGCAGAAGAAATTGGAACCGCACCTTGTTTAATTAACTCCCTTGGCCCCTCAGAGTGGGCACTAAATATTGAACCGGGGACTGCTAAGACATCTCTGTTATATTCAACCGCGAGACGTGCGGTGATCATCGTTCCAGAGTCCTTTTTTCCTTCAATCACTACTGTTAAATCTGAGATTCCTGCCATGATTCTATTGCGCAAGGGAAAGGTCCAAACATTTGCGCGTACATCTGGTTCAAATTCTGAAATCAATATTCCATTATTCTCATAAATTTGCTCAGCCAGCCTAACATTGGTCCTTGGATACAAAACATCACTATTTAGCCCAGATCCGGGAATTGCCATGCATGGTATTTTGTGACGTAAACATAATCTGTGGACAATACTGTCTATGCCAATCGCTAGTCCTGAAACTATGGCAATTTTATCTCTGTACAATGAAAGACCCTCGATTAACTTCTCACACACCAATTGACCGTATTCAGTGTACGAGCGTGATCCAACAATACAGATGATTTTCATGGCTTCATCATTGGCTATACGCCAAAGTAGGCTATTAATTTGGGCTGAGCTCTCTGGAACACCGTGTGTTTTACCCTCTAAATCAATCTGATTTTGGGGGTGTATCTGTGTATTTTCAGCTTCAATTACCTCCTCCGCCTCATTTTTCTTACTAATATAATATAGTGTCCTTGGCGGGTCACTAATTTGTCTTAATAATCTTGGATAATTGGGCGTGGATTCCGACGCCCCCGCACCGGCCAACGCTTCCGCGTCAGCCCCCGTTATGTTTATTTTTTTTATTTGCATGGCTAAATCATAACAATGTGATATGATATTTCTATAAATTATTTATAAAGAAAGCCCGAAGAAAAACCAAAGAAAAAAAATCATGTTAGACATTAAATTTATACGAGAAAATAAAGACCTCATAGACGCAGGGGCCAAAAAGAAGCATATTAACTTTGATGTTAATAAATTACTTGAAGTAGATGACGCAAGAAGAGCTTTGCTGACATCTATTGAGAATAAGAAGTCTGAGCAAAATAAGGTGGGAGAGAATATTACTAACTCAGCAACTGTTCAAGAGGAAAAAGATCGCCTCATTGTAGAGATGAGAGATTTAAAAGATCTTATCAAGGTAGAGGAAGAGCGATTTTCAGAAATCATGAAAGAATGGCAGCAGCTCATGGTTGCAGTTCCAAATATTCCTGACATGTCAGTTCCAGATGGGCTTGACGATGCGGACAACGTTGAAGTTAGAACATGGGGAGAAATTCCTAAGTTTGATTTCACTCCAAAAGGTCACATTGATCTGATGCTTCAAAATGATATGGCTGATTTTGAAAGAGGGACAAAGGTTGCGGGATTCAGAGGATATTTTCTTAAAAATGCTGGAGCTCGTCTTGAGTTTGCCGTTTGGCAAGCTGCAATGGACTTCTTTACAAAGCGTGGTTTTGATCCAATGATTGTGCCGTCACTCGTTAGAAGAGAAACATTAATGGGAACAGGATATATTCCACAAGGAGAAGATGATCTTTATAAGACACAAGATACAGATTATCTAGCGGGAACTGGGGAGGTTGCAACAATGTCA
>CAJBHC010000011.1 GCA_903952785.1 uncultured bacterium
CACCTAAGGAGGGTAGAGTTACACTTAACAAAAAATCAGTCGATAGTTTGTTATAATAATCGGCATCTATGCTGATTCTACCATCCCATAACGTTAGGTTAAGCCCTAAATCGAACTCTTTATTGGTTTCCCAAGTTAAATTATCATTTCCATAAAAATATGGCACCAAACCACCACCCTGCAAATAGACATTATTGAATGGATAACCCTGATTTACTGAAGGCTGACCACTCCAAGGCAGGTAACTAAAGTCGCCTACTTTGTTGTTTCCTACCATACCATAACTTATACGCAGTTTCCCATCGCTGAGCACTTTATTCACACCTTTCATAAAAGGTTCCTGAGTAAATCTCCATGCAAAAGCTCCTGATGGAAAATAACCCCATTGCTTTCCGGGAGTAAACTTAGAAGAACCATCCGAACGGCCCGACAAGGTAAACAAGTATGTATCATTGTAAGTATAATTCACCCTTCCCAAAAACGAAAACAACTGTGAACGCGAGCTCATAAATTTGGGTTCAGTTGCAAGCCCTGAAGCAAGACTCAAAATACCATAACTTTCGGTGGCCAAAGGAGCATTTATAGCACTGAAGCCAGTCTGATCCCAATCCTGGTATTGATAAGTAAAACCTGCTAACGCATTTACTGCATGCTTTTTTTTGAATTTTGCAGCATAGGTTAAAATGTTTTCGTTCAAATAATTTTTGCTATTCGTATTGGATACAGAGCCATTAATTCCATTAGCATTCGACACAGAACCCTCTTTGTTGACAAAAAATGAGCCTTGCTGTGTTTTAGAGTTAAAAAAAGTTTCATGTTTCTGATCGTTTCCACCATACGACCCCGACAATTTTAATTTAAAGTTTTTCCAAAATGAGTATTCAAGAAAGGCCCCGATATTGGATGATTGTTGAATTTTTTTTCGATATTCGTTTTCAGCCTGGATTTTTGGATTTACAAGATTGTCTCCGATAGAACTTGAAGTTCCGTCCATAAAATCTTCCATAGAGCCTTCATCAAATATCGACCCCATCAGGTCTGGATTACCCACACCCCCTACAGGTCGGTATTGCCACATGGCTTGTACTACACCACCGCCATTCCCCGCGCCATTCCCCGCAGCAGGAATAGTTCCATAAATAGTCGAGTTTGAATACTTAATATTCAACCCCCCTTTTAAATTTTTTGAAAATTTCTGGTTAATGTTTATTGTCCCTGTAAATCGTGTTAATCCAGTATTGATAATCAACCCTTTTTGATCGAAATAGGAACCCGATGCAATGTACTTTGTGTCGCTATTTCCACCAGACATACTAATGTAATGGTTCTGTGTCCGACCGGTTCTTAGCGTTAAATCCTGCCAATCATAACCCTGTTTATTTTTATATGAATCTATGGTAATATTATTGGTAGGATCCAGATATAAGCTGCTATATATATTATTTCCATTTAGGTCATCCAATTCCAATTGTAATTTTACAAATTGATAAGGACTCATCATCTCCATCTTTTTTGTAGCTTTCTGATATCCATCCGAATAACTATAAGTCACTTTAAGTGATCCAGCAACAGATTTATTGGTTGTTATCATTATTACGCCATTTGCTCCACGTGCACCATATATAGCAATTGAAGAGGCATCTTTTAAGACATCAATAGATTCAATGTCGTTTGGATTAATGGAATTAATATCCATGTTTTCGATAGGAAAACCATCTACTACATAAAGTGGAGATGCATCTTGTGAAATGGAGCTTCCTCGAATGCTAATTTGCGATGCAGCACCTGGTTGTCCATCATTCGAAGAAACAGTCACACCAGCTATTCGGCCACCAAGCGCCTGATCAAAAGATGCAACCGGTGCTTTTTTCATATTTTCTGTATTAGCACTTCCAACCGACCCCGTTAAGTCTTTTCTTTTTGAAGTGCCATACCCAACTACAACAACTTCATCAAGGTTCTTTGAACTGAGTGTAAGTGCAATTTTCAGCTCCGATTCGCCATTATACACAATCTCTTGAGCATTATAGCCAATATACGAAACAATTATTACCGACTTTGAATTAGCGATTGAATTAATTTCGAATTTTCCATTAAAATCTGTTATAGTACCTTTTTTTGAGTTTTTCAATACCACATTAACTCCTGGTAAAGTTTCACCCGTTTGAGAATCGAATACTATTCCGGTAATTCTCACTTGTTGCGAAAATGCAGAAAAAGTCAGTTGGAATGAGATTAAAAGGACAAGTAAGACTAATCGATTCTGAAATAATTCAGTCTTACTGAAGAAGTTTGCTGCGGAAGCTGCCCCCGCAATTCAAAACAAGGTTGGACAGTTTGTCGCAAACCCGCTCGTCAGAAACATTGTTGGTCAAGAAAAATCTAGTTTTGATATAAGACAAATAATGGATGACCGGAAGATTTTGATAATCAACTTGTCAAAAGGAAGAGTGGGCGAGGCTAACGCGAATCTTTTGGGAGCGATGCTCATTACAAAGATCTATCTTGCTGCTATGTCTCGTGCTGACTTGGCAGAAAAGGATCTTAAATTAGCTCCACAATTTTACTTATACGTTGACGAGTTCCAATCCTTTGCCAATGAATCTTTTGCCGATATTTTATCTGAAGCTAGAAAGTATAAACTTAATCTAACTATTGCAAACCAATATGTAGAACAAATGACAGAGGAGGTTAGAGCGGCTGTTTTTGGAAACGTCGGAACAATGATAACCTTTAGAGTAGGGGCGTATGATGCAGGGGTTTTTGAAAAAGAATATGCGCCAGAATTTTCTGCGGAAGACTTGGTCAATCTTCAGATGTATCAGATGTATTTAAAGTTAATGATAGATGGCGTTACATCACGCCCTTTTTCAGCTGTAGGTATGCCACCAATTGCTAGACCTGATATATCTTACACTGATGAAATTATTGCATTATCTAGAGAGCAGTTTGCTAATACAAGAGAAAAGGTGGAGGAAAATATAAGAAATTGGCACATTCAAAAGATTGGAGCTAAAGAGCCTGTTAAGAGGGTGACAGAAAAGACTGGCGAAAGAGTAAGTGAAAGGGCTGGTGAAAGATTGAGCGAGAGACCAAGTAGAGAATCAGGAAGAGTGGATCAACCTACAATGCCAGCGGATAACAGGAAAGAAGATAGAAACGGAGACACCGGAAGGGGTAGAGGTAGAGAGATGGGTGGGGATAGAGAAGGGGGTAGTAGAACGGATTTAACAGATAGACCTTCTAGATCATCAGTCAGGCCAGAATCTAGACCAGATCGTTCAGATAGACAAGATAGACCAGAAAGAAGCGATAGATCAGAGCGTAGATCAGAGGCAGCTAGCCGAGCTAGAGATGAGGATAGGCCAAGAATCGTTGGTAGACCGCCACAGACAGAAAGTCTTTCCAACACCACTTCTCTGTCAATGCCTCCGGCTGTTGAAGATAAGCCTATTGAACAACCTGTGATAAAAGAATTTGCTGACAAAAAAGCTAATCCTGTCTCCTTAAACTCTTTATCATCAAATCATCCTGAAATTAACAAAGCAAAAAACCAGCAAAAAGATATTAAACCTGAAAATGTGGCTGCGCTTAGGGAGGCCTTGCTTTCCGTTATGGGAAACGCTGATGCTCCTAAGGAGTTTAAAATAGAAAAGACCAGTAATACCATTCACGTCTCTGCACAAAAAACAGATGAAGTAGAAAAAGATAATAAGGATCCACACACGGGATCATTAACTCCAGATGACTTGAAAAGAATATTAGATATTAATCAATAATCTGAAATAATTCAAAGACAGCCTATTTAGTTTATGACGCTATGCAGTTTGGTCTGGGAGGGGGTTAGATTTTAATCCAATCAAGAGGGGTTACATCATTAGTATTTGCTCTTGGATCCTTCACCCACTTTTTTGGTGCAATAACAATTTTATTCTTTCTTGAATTCAACCATGCCCCCCACCAACTAAAAGAAGAGTTGGAAATGATATTATGATTACATTGGCTCATTAAAAACATATCCTCCTCATCTCTAATTTCAGGTCTTGAAACGCATACATATGGAACTTCTGTTTTTAAATTTTCCTTAACCCAGTTTATATCATCAGAAAATACAAATAATACCAATTGTTTTCCACATAATTTAGATTGTAAAATTGAAATAGCTTTATAATAATAAGTCATATCAAGGACTCCGTGGTATGCGCTGGAATATTTGTTTGTTATATAATCACATCTTCTAATGTGTATAGATGTGCTGACCCCTCCGTTGTCTTCAACTTGTTTAATTCTATCCTTAAATAATTTTGCTTTAGGGTTTAATTTTTCTTTCAGTGTTAGATCGTGTCGCAATGTCGTTTCAATGTCGGAAAAATATTTTTCACTTTGCCAGTTACCCTCTAGGTTAGAGTTGTCCCTCACCTCTAGATTTTTAGGCTCAAAGATATAACCACCATATGGATTTGCAATACTCTTTATAAGGTTGACGATCTTATCAAAGCCGTTTTTTATAAAATTAATATTAGATCCAGTATTGCTGTTCGAAATAGTTGCATGAAGATTAAAGCATCCGAGTTGGAAATCTCGCTTAATATCTGTCTCTGACTGATTCTCAAACATAGATATGTCCAACATTAAAGGAGTTTCCAGTTTAAGAGACACAGCCCTACCAAAAGCATATTGAAATAGCTGGTTTCCTAAACCACCCTTTAATTTAACCGTTATCATATCGTCCTAGTGTACGATTTTTAACGATTTTTTACAAATAGACAGAATGACGAGTTTGTGTTTTGTAGGAAATTAGGGCTAAAAATAGTAAAACAACTATGATATACTACCCGCATTATGAATAAAACAAACAATTCAATTTGCGAATTTCTGAAATACGCAATAATCGGCCTTGTCTTTTTAGTACCTTTTGCAGATTTAGTGATAGGGACGTCTCTGTACTTTCCTTTTATTACAGGTAAGGGGTTTATAGCTAGAGCTATAATAATAGTAATTGCTCTACTCTACACGTCTCTAGTAATAAGAGACAGAAGCTATTTACCTAAAAAAAGCGCCATAGTATGGTCTGCAACTGCTTTTATTGGGATTCTCTTTATTGCAACCATTAATGCGGTTGATCCTTGGAGAAGTTTTTGGAGTAACCAAGAGAGAATGGAGGGCTTTGTAACTCTTTTAGAAATGTTTATTTTGTTTATTGCCGCTGCAGGGGTCTTTGGCAATGTATTTGCTCAAAAGGCAAAAGAGAAGAATTTGGTAAGTGTTTGGCCATCAGAATTTGGAGTTTGGAAGTGGTTTCTTAATACAATGTTGGTACTAAGTGTCATTATGGGAATTTACGCATTTTCTCAAATGAAGTCTACTGATGATCGTATTTTTGGGACATTAGGAAACTCTTCATATCTAGGAGGTTATGCTATGGTTCACTTCTTTTTGGCGATGTATATGGCTATAGACGTTATTAAGAATCTGATGATATCGTTCAAAAAGATACCTGCAAAGATTAGAGAAAACACTATTTTCGTTGATGTAATTCTGGTTGTAATTTATGTAGCTATGGGAATATTTAACCTAGCAGTTTTGTACCAAACGGGAACAAGAGGTTCTTTTGTGGGTCTGCTCGTTGGATTATTCATTACATCAATCATCTGGGCTATAGCTGAGAAGAAATTACCACTATTTAGATGGGTTGGAATCATCTCTGTCGTAATTGTAGTAGCTGTTGTCGCATTTCTTGGAATCAATAAAAATGCAGATTTCGTAAAAAGTAATTATCTTGTTAATAGATTTGCTCAACTTATTACTTGGGACATCAATAAGGTTTTGTCTGATCAAGGTCACTCAAGAACAATGATCTGGGGTATGTCTTATCAAGGTGTTAAGGAGAAGCCTATACTTGGATGGGGGCAAGATAATTTTCCTTATGTATTCTCTAAATACTATGATCCTGCAATGTATGCACAAGAGCAATGGTTTGATAGAACACATAACGTATTCTTTGACTGGCTAATTGCTGCCGGTTTCTTAGGTCTTTTGGCATACCTTGTATTGTTTCTTTCTGCTATATATACATTATGGAAAAAGACTGACGATAATTGGAGTGTCACAGAAAGAGCCTTGCTTACGGGAATGTTGATTGCATACTTTGTTCACAACTTCTTTGTCTTTGATAACCTAGCAAGTTATATATTCTTCTTTACGATTCTTGCTTTCATAAACACTCGTGGACAGGCTGGTAGAGTCCTTGATCGCAAGCCGTTAATTGGAAATGATTATGTTTTAATCATTGACGTTGTTGCTGTTGTTGTCTTGGCGTATGTTATGTGGATTTCAGTTCTTTCTCCTTATAATTCTAGTGGAAACTTAATAAAAGCCATGCAGGATAAACAAAGAGTTCTTGTAGACAACAAAGAGCAAACTGTGTCAACAGATCCAAAGGCAAGGTTTAAACTAATAAAAGGGATATTGGAAGCGAATGATTTAACAAGATCAGAGTCACGTGAGAGGTTGGTGGATATCGCTGTATCTTTAATTATACAAACAAATAAAACTGACCCAGCTTTTGCTAAGGAGGTGTATGATTATACTATAGACCAATATGATAAAGAGTTTGCTAGCGCCAAGAATGATCCTAGGCCTTACTTCTTCAAGTCAATATTCTATCAAAAACTTGGTATGGCAGATAAGGCTCTTGAGGCGGTAGATCAGGCTTCAAAACTTTCCCCGACAAAACAATCATTCTTGTTTTCTAAAGCGCAGCTTTTATTAACTCTTGGTAAGAAAGATGAAGCTACAGCGGTGTTTAAAAAAGCTTACGAGTTAGACAAAACAAACGTGGAAGCTCTTAAGTATCATGTATATAGTTTGATTCAAAATAATCAGATTAAAGAAGTTGATTCAGTATTAGATGATCATGCTAAGATTGATCCAACCTTTAAAAAGGAGTCAATCTGGAATGATCCAATAATTTTGCAGGCTCTAATTGATACTAAGGTGTTTGGAAAAGCAATTTCTCTTGCAAAACAAAAGGTTACGGATAATCCAAAAGATGTCCAAGCCTTGATTTCTCTTTCTGCTATATATCTAAAGTCAGGGGATAAATGGGCGTCTATTGAGGAATTAAAAAAGATCAAGTTACTTGAACCTAGTTATGCCGCTGATGTTGATAAATATATTAAGGATATTCAAGACGGCAAAGATCCTTCAGCTCAAAATGCAAATTAAGAATTTATTTAAATTTTTGGTGATAATACTGGCCTTAATTGGGCTGGTATTTTCATGTGTATTTATTGGTATGCAGTTTGGTGTTTTTAACGTTAGAGGGTCAATAGATAATCGTAATAAGTTCTTTACTTCAACAGAGGATAGCCAGTCTTTGATTACGAAAATGCAAGATGGCTTTAGAAAAAACATGGATTCAACCAGAAAGGTAGTTTTTCCAGATACAAGCTTTGCGTGGATAAAATCAGATGAATGGAAGACGTTAAGTGAGGCGTTGACTAAAGACAGGGAAGTAATTAGGAAAGCCGCAGGTGAAGCCAATATTAGTCCAAGAATTTTGGTCTCAGTTGTTATTGCTGAACAAATTAGATTTTTTGCATCTAATAGAGAAAACTTTAAAAGAGTTTTTGAACCGTTAAAGATATTAGGTACACTTTCTCAGTTTTCATTGGGAGTCAGTGGTATTAAACCTGAAACCGCAAAGTTAATAGAAAATAATTTGAAGAATCAAAAAGGTGAATTTTATATTTCTAAAGAATATGAGCATATTTTGGATTACAAGGAGGGGGAAGGGGATATTTATAGTAGATTAACTGATGAACATAATCATTATTATTCGTATCTATACACCGCATTGTTCATAAAACAAATTGAAGCGCAATGGGCACGTTCTGGAAATGACATTTCAAACAGGCCAGAAATTCTTGCAACAATTTTTAATCTGGGCTTTAGTAAATCAATTCCTAAAAATAATCCAGAAACAGCAGGTTCAATAATTAATATTGCTGGAGAGAAGATTTCTTTTGGAAGATTAGCCTATGAATTCTATTATTCAGGGGAATTGCTAGATATATTTGGATTTTAAATTATTTATCTAAATTAATTTAGATTAGTTAGAATTAATAATCTCAAAAAACAATTTTGTTGAATTACGTTGTAAATAAATATTGGAATAGAATTCAAAAAAAATAAATTAATTTTAAATTAATAAAAAAATCTTTTCCAA
>CAJBHC010000012.1 GCA_903952785.1 uncultured bacterium
CACATGAAGTTTCTATAAAGAAATTATAAAGAAAAGCAAAAGTTTAAAAAAAGTTTTTTAAGTAAATATCTTATATTAAAAATATCAATTAAAATAAGAGTAAATTTTAAAATGAATTTAGAAATTAAAAAAGCATGACACAAATATCATTATTTGTATCAAGTTTAGAACACGAAATCTCTAAACGTACAGGGGTTTAGATCCCATTCATGAGCACTACTGAGGCCTCTAAGACTATATTTCTAGGCCAATCACTACTCTCACCTTATCCATCATCTCACCCACCTCCATTTTGAGCTTTTTAGCGTTGTTTTTAAGCATTTGGCGTACAAGTTCAGGATCTTTAGCAATCTCCTCTCTGCGGGCACGGAGGGGCGAAATAAAGGCAATTATATCCTCAATAAGAGCCTCTTTTAGGGCCTTATATTTACCCTCGTGCTCTTTATATAGCTTATTCAAATATTCCTCATCTCTGAAGAGTTTGTGAATATTATAAACATTAACTGGAACTCCCCCGTTGGAGTCAGTAACAATAGACATCACCAACTTCTTTATCTCTTCATCGGTTGAAAACAGTGGAATGTGATTGTTATTACTCTTACTCATCTTTTGCCCATCAGTTCCAGGGATAGTTTCTACGCTTGAAATTATAAGAGGCTCTGGTAACTTAAAAATATCAGTATTAAAAATTCTATTAAACTTCTCAGCCGTATCTCTTGTAATTTCAATGTGTTGCTTCTGATCTTTTCCAACAGGAACAATATCAGAATTATGAATCAAAATGTCAGCTGCCATGAGAATTGGATAATCGAAAAGTCCAACATTAACTTCTTTACTTTTAGCCTCAGCATCCTTAAAAGCATGTGCACGCATTAAATATGGGACGGTTGTGATACAGTTAAAAATCCAAGCAAGCTCAGTCACTTCTGGTAAGTCAGATTGTTTGTAGATTGTAACTTTCTCTGGATCAAGACCAATAGCCAGATAGTCCATTGCTAAATCAAGTGTATTTTGTGATAACTCCTCTTTATTTTGAACAGTTGTTAGCGAGTGAAGATCTGCAATAAATATTCTTGAATCATATTCATTTTGCAGGTCAACATATTGCTTCATCGCCCCAAAATAATTAGCGATATGAGGACGCCCTGTTGATTTAACACCAGAAAGTAATACTTTTTTAGATTTTTCAGTCATGGAAGTAGTTTAGCAGAAAAAAGTTGAAACATCAAAAAACTAACCTTCTGGTTTACTGAGCCAGAAGGTTACTATGTTGTTTTTGTGACACGAGGAGTGTATTTTTTCAACAAATTATCTATTGTTTCAGCTGAGAATTCATAGTCAACGGTTTTTAGGTTTGAACCAAGCAATAATGCCCCATTTTTTCTGGCTATTTCGTGCATTAGAATATTTTCCCCATACACCGAAAATCTTAAGCTATCTATACCGAGCAAGTGCCTTGCAAACTGAAGTAGTAAGGTGAGGGATTCCATTACCAGTATTGTACCTCTAGCTTTAGACACAAAGAAACAAGAACACTTTACTGTTTTTCTTGAACCGCAAAGATTGTAGAAGAACATGGTTCCAACAAGGCTATCTGTTGTATTTTGTCGAACAAGAAATTGGTAATTTCTTCCATTCGAGAACCACTCAGATATCTTTTGTTGAAATTTGGGATATGAGCAAGCTACAGATTCACTGAAAACAAGTTTTTCGTAGTCATCCTTGTATTCAGACATCATTGTGAATAGTTCTACGTCATTCATTGTTGTTAGCTCCTCGATGTTACAAAATCTTCCTTGATACATGTACATAACTAATTCCTTTCTGTTTTTTTGTTTAAAAATTAGAGGGTTGAGTCAGATTGACCCAACCCCCTTATGAGCCAATGGTAATGCAGGTGCAGAATCATTTTCCACCGGAATTTCCAGTGTTTCCATCAGACCCACCTCCATCGCTTCCGCTTGATGAGCCGCCGCTCGGTTCGTTGTCGCCGATTTTACCGTAGGTGTTGGCGCCGCCGCTTTTGTTGTCGTCGCAGACAGCGCAACCACCACGATGTACAACGCCACTTTTTCCATCGGCGCCGTGCTCATTGAACATGTGGCAATGGTTGTCTGGCACAGAACCTTTCTCCCCAGTGTAGTGATCAATTTGTTTGCCGTTATCGCTGGCATGTTCCCACTTATTATCACCACGATCGTCTGAATCTGGAAGGGTAATACCCTTTGACATAATCTGTGTTCTTTCTAGTGTTTTTGTTTGGTTTAGACTAAAAACAGGTTTGTTCTTTTGTCTGAGGTAAATAATATACCTCAACATTTTTCTGTCAAATTGATGATTGATATATCATTTAATAAACATCATACTAAAAAAGCTTCTTATCTAAATCATCCAACACCTCGTAGCAATCCTTCAATGTTAAAGGATCAGATCCAACCTGATCACAAAAACAAACTTGATCTCCAACTGCGCCTATAATCATATCGTAAATCTCTTCACCAAGAACACCTAATTTCCTAGATCTAATCTCGAGGTCGTCATTGGCCATGTAGTCTTTAACTAACAAACCAGACATGTGACGAAGTATCGCTTTTTGTAGTTCTATATCTAACTTCATCTTTTCAATCTCAGTTAAAAAGTCAGTTATAAACCTAAGGTGTGCCACATGTGGAGCAAATATAGAAGTTTCTATGTTTTGATTTTCTTTTGGTATGTATTTCATATCTATAATTATACAACTTTTTAGTAAAGCTTTTTTTCTAAATCGTCAAACACCTCATAACTTTCATTTAATCTGAACGCATTACCTCCAACTTGATCACAAAAACAAACTTGTAAATTGACAATGTTCATAATCATATCGTGAATTTCTATACCCAAGACACCTAAAGCCCGAGCTCTTTTTTTAAGACCATCATCAGCCATATAGTTTGTAACCAGTAAACCAGACATGTGACGAAGTATCGCTTTTTGTAGTTCTATATCTAACTTCATCTTTTCAATCTCAGTTAAAAAGTCAGTTATAAACCTTAAGTGTGCCACATGTGGAGCAAATATAGAAGTCTCTATATTTTGATTTTCTTTTGGTATGTATTTCATGTCTATAATTATACAACTTTTTTTAAAAAAAACAGCTATTTGTATAGTTAACCATATGGGGTGACATTCTGGATGGATTGGGGTGACAAAGGGTAACTATCCAGTAATCTAACCATATATGGCAAACAAAAATCAAAAAGCATCCTATGAACATAAG
>CAJBHC010000013.1 GCA_903952785.1 uncultured bacterium
ATGAAGTTTCTATAAAGATTTTATAAATAAAAACCAAATTTTAGGGAGATCACAAAAATTCTTTTTACTTAAAATATCTTATGCAAAAAATATCGCAATAAATAAAGCAAAAAACTAAATTTCATCAAAGTAATGATAAAAACTAAAACACAAAAAATAATATTTGTATCAAGTTTACAACACGTTTTGGGTTAAAAATAAAGTTTTGCTTCCTTTCTTTACCTCCTCACTCCCCTACTTTGCCAAAATCACCGCATCACTCATGACAAGCCCGCCCTTCTTTTTAGACGTCACCTTCTTCACATCAAATGTAAATTCTGCATTCTTGTCCGTGCTCTTTAGATCAACTCCCACATTAATCGTTCCCCCCTTCAGAACCCCTTGATCAATAATCAATCCCGCAACATTCGTTAGAATCTTAGACTGAATCAAACGCTTCAGCGGTCTGGCACCATACTGAGGATTATATCCCTCCTTGGCAAGATATTCGTAAACACTTTCAGAAATAACAAGCTTGATTTCTTTTTCAAGAAGCCTATCAATAACTTTTTGAACTTCAATCTTAACAATATTCTTAATTGCTTCAGGACTCAAAATATCAAAGATAACAATCTCATCAACTCTGTTTAGAAATTCTGGTCTGAAATTATCTTTAAGCGCACTCATCACGCGAACCTTTGCATCTTCATAGTTTGATTTATCAGACTGCTCAACAGCAAAACCGATTCTTTGCATATTATCAATATATTGAGCACCAATGTTTGATGTCATTATAATAATAGTATTTTTAAAATTCACTGTGCGCCCTTTTGAATCAGTTAGACGTCCGTTATCAAGAACTTGAAGCAAGATATTAAATATTTCAGGATGAGCCTTTTCAATTTCATCAAATAATATTACAGAATATGGACGATGTCTCACTGTGTCAGTTAGCGTTGCACTCTCATCATGTCCAACATATCCAGGAGGCGCACCAATAATTTTAGAAACTGAATGCTTCTCCATGTACTCAGACATGTCAACGCGGATGAGCGATTTATCATCGTCAAACATAAATTTAGCAAGTGCCTTTGTTAATTCAGTTTTTCCAACTCCGGTTGGACCAAGGAAGATAAATGAACCGATTGGCTTTTGTGGATCATTGATACCAGCACGAGAGCGCTTTATGGTGTCAGAAACTTTCTTAACCGCATTATCTTGTCCAACAACTTGTTTCTTCAATTCATCTTCAATTCTAGCAACCTTTCTTGCCTCCTCTTCAAGCATTCTTGAAACTGGAATTCCAGTCCAACGAGAAACAACCCCTGCAATGTCATTCTCTGTTATTTCTTCTTTTAGAATTCTTCTAAAAACCTGCAATTTCTTTAGACGCTTCAGCTTAGTCTCCAAATCTTTTTCAAGCGCTGGGATTTTGACATATCTAATATCCGCCGCTTTTGATAGATCAGCATATGCTTCAGCTCGCTCTGCGTCTTGTCTAAGGGATTCTAATTGTTTCTTAATTGCCTTAATATCAGCAAGAGTTTCCTTTTCATTAATCCACTTAGCTTCTGTCTCCTTTGTCCCCTCTTTTTGATTTGCGATATCAGCTTCAATTTCTTTTACACGAGTCTTTGCAGTCTTGTTAGTTTCCGCCTCCTTGAGAAGTGCTTGTCTCTCAATTTCCAAACGCATGATTTTTCTATGTGCAACTTCAAGTTCTGGTGGCTTATTTTCCAATGCAATCTTGAGTGCCGATGCTGCCTCGTCAATTAGATCTATCGCTTTATCTGGCAGGAATCTATCTGAAATATATCTTGACGAAAGCTTAACCGCGGAAAGTATTGAATCATCAGTGATGCGAACTCCGTGATATAGTTCATACTTTTCTTTAAGACCACGAAGAATTGCAATAGCATCTTCCTCAGTTGGTTCATTTATGTAAATTGGTTGGAAACGTCTTTGTAGTGCTGGATCTTTTTCAATATGCTTTTGATATTCTTTAAGTGTTGTTGCACCAATTGTGTGAAGCTCACCGCGAGAAAGTGCAGGCTTTAGCATATTTGATGCATCAAGAGAGCCATCTGCCCCACCAGCTCCCACAATTGTGTGAATTTCATCAATGAATAGTATTATCTTTCCATCTGATTTTTCTATTTCTTTCAAAATATTTTTAAGACGCTCCTCAAATTCTCCACGGTATTTTGTTCCAGCAACAAGAAGCCCCATATCAAGAGACACAAGTTCTTTATCTCTCAAAGACTCTGGAACATCTCCCATTGCAATTCTATTTGCCAAACCTTCAGCTACAGCTGTCTTTCCAACTCCAGCTTCTCCAATAAGCATTGGATTATTTTTTGTTCTACGTGAGAGTATTTTAGCCATCTGAACTTTTATTTGAGGGCTCTGAAAGGAAAAACTAATGAAAAATAAATTTACAGGTACCGGCGTTGCCC
>CAJBHC010000014.1 GCA_903952785.1 uncultured bacterium
ATTTGACACATTACCAGGACCATTTGTAATACCATCCACACTGTCAACTGTTACTATATTACCCAAACTATCCAAAGGAGAATACCCATCAGGTCCTGCAGGGTATATGATTTCATCATCTGCTGATCCAGGAACACTTGCGTTTAATCCACTTGTATAATCAACAAGGCCTTGAATTCCAGTACCGCTTATATCCCCGGTGACGAAACCTGATCTTTTACTCATCTTGCTAGTTGGCCCACCAACAAGGTCAACCTGCGTGGTTAATTCCCCATACCCAGAGAAGGTGTTACCGCTTGCACTCCTAACCGCTTTGTAGCAAACACCAGTTGCATCATTATCATATGGGTGAACTGGGACTGTAGCTAGGTATTTACGGCTAACCATAGCAGTTGCTGCATTATCAAAGTTTTTACAAAGTGGAGTGGTATGAGTGATGGCAGCCTCAGCAGTTTTCACAAAGAACGCCAACTTATGTGCCCAGCTACTCTTTTGAACATTGTTGGCAGCAAGTACTGTTTCATTTTGATTATTCATTGCCGATGAATCAGTTGCTGGATATACACGGTTATCATTGTAGTAAAGCTCGGCTGCTTTTCTGAAAGACCTCAAGTCTTCAGCAATCTTTGTATCATTAGCTCTCATTCTGGCGCTGGCAATACTGTTCAAAACCAGAGCGGACATAAGAGAGATTATGGCGACAACAACAAGAAGCTCAATTAACGTGAAAGCTTTTTTAGAGGTTATTGCACTCTTCTGACCTATTATATTTTTGAATTTAAAAATTTTGATCATATTATTAAATGTAATTTTAATCTTATCTACTAAGCTTATTAATAAACACAGGGCCACTGAAACTGCGGATGATTAGATATGCACTAAATACAAACACGACTATAGAAAATATCAGTAATAACAATCTAGCACTATCCTCATTTTTAACGATACCTTTCGCTATCAGGAATGCGATTATCGTCGGCGTCTTTGAACTCTTCTGAAGTTTTGAATATAACAATCTCTCTCCATTATTATTGTTAATATTTGAAGTCCTACTAAGATCGACCTCTTCATCAAAGTTTAATGTCATGACATGTATATTATATCATCTTTGTAAATTTAATTACAACAAAATGAATCACCTTGTGACAGAGACCGCATGGAAACAAGTTATAGTTGGTAAATAATAATAAAACACCAAGTTATTCCGCAAAAAACTTCTTTTCGGCTTCGATAAAGATATCCAAGTCTCCATCAAATACATCTTCAACTTTACTTGTCTCAACCTCCGTTCTGTGATCTTTGACCATCTTATAAGGATGTAAAACGTAAGATCTTATCTGATTACCCCACTCAGCATCCGTAGTTTTACTAATAAAAAGACCCTTTTCCTTTGCAATACGTTCTTCTTCTTGATGCGCATAAATCTTTGCTTTAAGCATAGCAATTCCTTTTTCCTTATTTTGCAACTGCGATCGCTCAGTTGTCACATGAACAGACATCTTTGTTGGCTTATGCACGATTCTAACAGCCGTCTCTCTCTTATTAACATTCTGCCCGCCTGGACCACCCGCTCTTGCATAAGAATACTCCAGTTCTTCTTCCGGAATTTCAATGTCCACCGGTTTATCAAATTTTGGAACAACCTCAACCATTGAGAAACTTGTGTGGCGGAGTTGCTTTGAATTAAAAGGAGAAAGCCTAACAAGCCGATGTACGCCGGACTCGTGCTTAAGTGTTCCAAATGCGTTCTTGCCATCTACATCAAAAGAAATATTTCTATATCCCCCGTGATCATTTTTATGCTCATGGATTAAAGACATGCTCCAGCCACGCCTGCTTATGTACTTCTGATACATCTCATATAGCATTCTTGAAAAGTCTTCAGAATCATCTCCGCCCGCACCAGAGAAAATTGTAATTATGGCACTTCCCCCATCGTACGGACTCCCAGCGAGACCGCTTTCAAGTTCTATTTTTAAGTCTTGGAGTTCTTTAATTAAGGCCTGTGCTCGGCCAGAATCCTGCCAAAAATGCACAGCGTTCATCGCCGATTCTATTTCAAGTATTCGCGCTTCTTTTTCAGTTTTGTTTAGTGGTGTTGGTGTTGGCATTTTTTATAACATACTGTCTGTTTTAATCAATTGTGACTAGTTTAGCACCCCGCGGGCGATTCTCCAAAATCGTCGTTTGGACGAGCCCCGTGGTGATTCTGCTGAATCATCTCCAAAATCGCCCAGGGTTTTCACCCCCATATACAAAATTGACGGTTTTTCCGTCAATTTTGTATATGGGGGTGAAAGTTTAAGCCTAAACTACTGGTTTGCCTTGACTTTTAAAATCAAAATTAATATACTGTGTACACAATGGCTTAGGCCCGACTCTACGCAAGTAGAGGAAGAAAGAAATTCAAGGCAGCAACGCCTTGAATTTTTTCATTAGATTACTGAAATCAATCTCATTTATATATCCGATTACAAAACTCAATCTACGAGCGTCAATAAATTTAGCTTGAGACAATACTGCAACACTAATCACATCTGATTCAAATATAAAGGCAAAATAATATCGACCACGCCTATTTGTTGTTGAAAGCGGAATAATTAAACACGTATCATTATTAAATTTCTTAATGATTACAACGGGTCTTTGAAAATTATCGCCAGCACCATCTTGTTCAAAACCAATATTTAAGCCAAGAAAACAAATCCAAATTTCTCTTTCATGAAAATTTGGTATTTCCGTTATGCTATTAATAATATTTTTCTTGTCATTCCATTTTTTAAAATCTTTTTCCATATAATCAGCTTACCAAAACGAACCCAAAGTTTTCATAAAGAAATTCTAAATAAATCCCAAATTTTTTAGGAATAAAAACAAGAAGCCTTGGCATAAAGTAGCTATTACCTAAACTATAAAAGTAATCTGGAGCCAATGGACGGGATCGAACCGTCGGCCTGCACGTTACGAATGTGCCGCTCTACCAACTGAGCTACATCGGCTTTTATAATTAGAAGGAGCTGATGGACGGGATTGAACCGTCGACCTCACCCTTACCATGGGTGTGCTCTACCAACTGAGCTACATCAGCGCTCTTGCAAATATATCACAAAGATTGATTTGCACAAAATCACTAGAAAATCACTGGCAAACCTAGCTAGAGTAAATTATCAATACACCATCAATCTCAATAAGCCTTAAATCAACCGGCCCATAAATTACTCCGTCAAATCCGGCTCATCACCAACTTCAATAAAGTGATTACTTGGAATTACTTCATCGTCATCAGCAAACATTCTGTCCAACCACTTGTGCATTACATTTGAACTTGATGGAATTAGGTTAAAAAGAATTCCTAATATGAAAAAGGTTTTTGCTAAAACGGGGCTCCATAAACTCACAACAATTGCTAGACATGCTGTGGCGATTGGAAAAAGTATTCTAATATATCCGCTTCTTCTTTCGATTTTTGTAATCGATATTGTGTCAATTTCCGAATCTTTTTCTATGTGTCTTCTCATCAAGTACAAACTCATTCCAATCAAAATTACATTTACCGCGTAAACAAGAATCGATACTCTATTATTTGGATACTCACCCAATAGTGCTGTAGAAAATGGAACCAAAATTATTAGCAAAAAGAATAATGCATTGTAACATGCCATATACACAGTCAACGTTTTCGCATAAACAGAAGTGATATAGTGATGAGCACGCCAGTATGTAAATAGAAGTGCGAAGGACATTATGAAACTAAGAAGTATTGGGAGAAGTCCTCTGAGTGCCAAAAACAAAGTTGCCTCATTCACATAGTCTGGCATTGCGGGCACTTTAATTTCAAAAGCTAAGAAGGTCATAACGATTGCAAATATTCCGTCAGCAAGACCATCAAGCCGCTGTTGCTTCATGTGAGTTTGTTTTTGTTTAATCATGTAATTATTTTAGCACGACGGCAAAATAATTAAAACATAACTTTTATAAAATGAAGCACCCCATAAAAAATATTATACGCAAAAGATACCACTTGAGTGAAAATGTCTTTTATAACCAAACCTATGTTTTGGATAATACGTACTGGAGTTTGATAAATTCTAGAAATATCTTTTGTGGTAGTTGATATTACAGTAGATGTTCCCGACAGATTTGATGATAATCTTTCTGAACCTTTATCAACAGCAGGATTATTTGAAATATTATCTTTTTTAGATGATCTAAACAACCATGTGAATATACCAGGCTTTTGAGGAGGGTTGCTTTCTGTGAAGGTGGGTTGCGCCGTTGCAGGCTCTACATTGACTTGTGAGTTAGACAAAGCAATATTTGAATATCCACCGCTTCTACCCGAAGAAGAAAGAGAATTTGAAGATGATTGAACTATAGTACCTTGTGGCCTCCAATCTGTTTCCACGTCACATTTACTGCAATCAAAGGTTAATGTTCCCACTACAACGCCTGTGGCTACACCTCTGAACTTTCCTGATGAATTGATAGATACTCCCCTGAAGTCAATCCATCCTGTCTGCTCGCCCCAAGCAGAGCCTGATAGATGACCTTGACCGTCATTTAAGACACCTCCTTTAGCAGGATTGAAGTTAATCCAACCATTGTTGTTTGACCACGCAGAGCCAGTTATTGCAGTATCTGTGATTTGAATACCTCCCTTGGTGGGAGCAAAGTTTATCCAACCTATATTGTCACTCC
>CAJBHC010000015.1 GCA_903952785.1 uncultured bacterium
GATACACTTACCCAAGCTATTCTGATTCAGGATACACTTACCCAAGCTATTCTGATTCAGGATACACTTACCCAAGCTATTCTGATTCAGGATACACTTACCCAAGCTATTCTGATTCATCATACTCAGGCTATTCAGGTGGATATGGATACGGAGGTTACTCTGATTATTCAGATTGTTCATATTATGGAAGTTGTTCATCGTACTCTTCATATGCAGATTATGGATGTTCAACCTGTTCTTATGGTGGATACACATATACTCCACCACCACAAATAGTCTATGTTCCAACACCGGTGACGCCTCCTCCAGTAGTTCCTCCTGTATACAATACATTAAATGCTTCTTGTGTTATAAATCCAAGTAACATCTATATAAACGATACGGTTACAATATCCGGAAGTGCTTCAGGTGGAACAGGCTCATACTCATATTATTGGTCAGGATCAGATGGTATCTCTGGTTCATCGCAAGTTATAACTGGTAGATTTACAAGTATCGGATCAAAAACCGTTTCTTTAACGGTAACATCTGGTACTCAAACTGTAACAAGAACATGTAATGCTTACGTAAATTCAAATTATAATTACAATTACAATTATAATTACAACCTAACTGCAACCTGTGTTGCTCAACCTCAAACTGCAAACGTTGGTGACAATGTTATATGGACTGCATATCCATCAGGTGGAAATGGTACATATACATATTCTTGGACAGGGTCAGACGGGCTAAGTTACGGTAATGCATATCAAATTCAACAAAGATATACAACTCCCGGAACAAAATCCGCAACTGTCACTGTTTATTCTTCAAATGGTCAATCAGTAACAGCTGTATGTAATGCTAATGTGATTGGATCAATAGGTGGAGGTACTCCAATATCTGGAATTTACCTTAATGAAGTTCCGGCAACAGGAATTGATTTCAACCTTAAGGTAGCATTGTACATATTGGGCCTAGTTCTATGGTCAGCGTTCATTGGGTTCATGATTGTTGAAAAGAAGAAAGCAAAACTAGCTCTTGCTAACAGAGCAAAAATAGAAGATTTCAAACAAGAAAATCTGAAGAGAAAGGGAATGCTGTAATATCGAAATACGAATAATTCGTAAAAACAAAATACTCCACCTTTTTGTGTGGGGTATTTTGTTTTGCTGATTTGAGCAAGTCCCTTTGCGGGGTGTTGACTTATAGACTTTTAAGGAATATCCTCTAAATAGGATTTGCTCTTTGATAACACAACACGTGAAGTGTTGTTGAGTGAGCATTTATCTTGTTTGTTAATTCACACTTAATCACCTTGATTGAGTATGGATATTGCAATCTAAATATCTGAGTCTAAAACAATAACAATTAGAAAAACAACACGCATGAAAATGATCTTTGTTTTGATGAGCACTATCTTTGTTCCAGATACCTCTCATTCATCTTTATACTTCGGATTGGCAATACTTATGTTGCCAGTTTTGATCGGCTTAGTTTGTTTTGCCAAGAATATTCGCCAACGTAATCAAGATGACTTGTATTTTCTAGCCGCACGCACCTTTTTAAGGGTGAAGTATGATTTGAAGAAAATTTGTATTTTGAATGAACAAGATGGTTGGCAATTTTGGAGTTCAAAAGTTTATAAAGCGACGGGTATTTTGTACGAATCCTTACGGACAGCTTTGATATTCAACAGAGAAAGTCCTTGCCCTGTCTTTGTGTACTACGATGAAATTTCTGGCAAAACTCTACGTTCTGTGGTCGATCGGGTGGTTAAAGAGACTGAGTTGAGTAACCTAAGTGATTCAGAGACCTTGGAATGGATTAAAAGAGTTATACTCGTGTACCTCTTGATTAGTCGACTCGATTGGTCTGAAGCTGATTCCAAATATGTATTGCCTGATGAGCTTCTTGAATTTGGTGAGTTTGTTGATAGGGAGGTTGATGAAGATGAAGGAGGTGCCGATGGTTCTGATCGCAACTTTGTTGTGTATCAAAAGATACAGTCACTTCTTACAAAACTCCTGAACACCTGTCCAGAAACTCTCATAAGAAATCATTCAGTTGAGTCTCCTGCACTGGAAGCTGTTTCTGGTTAGTTCATCAATGGGAAGATGTTTGGTTTAACTTCAGTGTGACAGTATTGAAAAGCGCTTGC
>CAJBHC010000016.1 GCA_903952785.1 uncultured bacterium
CATTAACACTGGTGCCAGACTACATCCTTATAATAAATTCTTTAATACCTATACAGAGAACAGCGTTGTTACTCAAGTACAGCTAGCAAGACAAGAAAAGTATGCTGTTGTAATAGTGTATCTAATTATTCCCTTACTTCTACTGCTGTTGGTGTTTTTATATAAGTTATTTTGTATTAAATGTATGAGTAAGGCTTCTAATTTGCGCACAGTAGACTTGCTGTTGGTTTTTGCTGTTGCTGTGGGGCTGGGAGTAACTTTTATAGCCTACTATTATGTAGTTCAAAACATTGATGATAGAGGATATAATAATTTTTCAAATAAATCACTTGAAATTGATAACTTATTGAAAAAGAGAATTGATATCTATACGAGTATTTTATTGGGTGGAAGGGGGATATTTAATGCTAGCAAGAATGTGGAGAGGGGTGAGTGGAAATCTTATATAGACTCACTTAATTTACAGGAAAATTATCAAGGTGTTCAAGCAATTGGCTATTCCAAGGTGGTTTCTCCATTAGAGAAAAGTAATTTCATATCTTCTGTGCGTAAAAGTGGTTTTTCAAATTTCAATATTAGACCATCTGGAAACAGAAAGATATATACACCAATACTGTATGTTGAGCCTTTTGATAGAGAAAATAAAATTGCATTTGGATATGACATGTTTTCAGATGAAACTAGACGAAAGGCCATGATTCAAGCAAGAGATTCTGGTAACCCAGCTGTCTCTGGGAGTGTTATCTTGTTGCAGGATAATAATTCTGATAAACAAAAAGGCTTTTTGGCTTACGTCCCTGTTTATAAAAATAGAACAATTTATAAGGAACAAAACAAGAGACCTGAAGACGTAATTGGATATATATACGGAGCATTTAGAGTGAAAGATTTTGTAAACGGTGCATTTATACAGAGTAATTTAGATTTAAAGTTTCATATTTATGATGGATTATACGTTAATCCAGATAAGATGATATTTGATTTTCCAAATAATGTTGCTGATAAAAAGGACTTAACAAACGTTCTCTTTAGAAAAACTTCAACAATATATCTAGCTGGTCACCCTTGGACTATTGAATATTTTAATTCTCCATTATACAAGAGAAGTTTACCTGATAGGCTGTTGCCGTTTATCGTTCTTTTCACGGGATTTTTGATTACTTTCTTGTTATATCTTTCTATTTATTCCATTATAAGGTCAAAGAAAAAGGCTATATTATATGCTGAAAAGATGACAGAGTCTTTAAAGGTGAATGTTTCTGAGTTGGAAAATACTAAACAGAAATTATTGAATGTTTTAAGTGATTTGGAAGTTAAGAAAACAAAGGTTGATGATTTGGCAAATGATTTAAAGAAATTTAAGTTGGCTGTAGAAAACGCATCAGATCAAATTGTAATAACGGATGCAGAAGGGATTGTAATTTATGGTAACAGGGTTGTTGAAAAAATTACAGGATATACACCAGAAGAGGCAATGGGTAAAAAAGCTGGTACTCTATGGAAGACACCGATGTCTATAGAGTATTATAAGCATATGTGGGACGTTATAAAGATTCAAAAAAAGTCTTTTATCAGTGAAATACAAAATAAAAGAAAGGGAGGTGAATTGTATACTGCACTGGTGAGTATTTCTCCAGTTCTAGATGATAATGGTAATGTAATCTATTTTGTCGCTATAGAGAGGGATATTACAAAGGAAAAAGAAGTTGATAAAGCAAAGACTGAATTTGTCTCTCTTGCGTCACACCAACTTCGCACCCCTCTTTCTTCTATAAATTGGTACACAGAGATGCTCTTGGCCGGAGATGCGGGTGCTATTAATAAGGAGCAAAAAAAGTATCTTACGGAGGTTTCAATAGGTAGTAAAAGAATGTCGGCTTTAGTGAGCTCTCTATTGAATGTGTCTAGATTAGATCTCGGTACATTTATTATAGATCCAGAGACTGTAAATGTTATGGAAATGTCTAAGAGTGTCCTAGAAGAACTTAAACCACAAATATCTGATAAAAAAATAATTCTAAATGAAGAATACGGTAAAAATATTAAAACATTTAAGGCGGATGTAAATCTATTGCGAATGGTTTTTCAGAATTTATTATCTAACGCTATTAAATATACAAAAGTAAAAGGGGAAGTGAATCTAAAAATCTCTAAGCTTGCTAAGGGGGAGATGTTTGGAGAGAAGAAACTTTTGGAAAGTAGTTTAACTATATCTGTTTCTGATTTTGGAATAGGTATTCCGTTGAGTCAACAGGATGGAATATTTTCTAAGTTGTTTAGAGCTGATAATGCTCGGGAATCAGAAACTGAAGGAACTGGGCTTGGTCTTTATATTGTAAAGACAATTATTGATCAAAGTGGTGGAAGTGTTTGGTTCAAATCTGAGGAGAACAAAGGGACTACGTTTTATATTGCATTACCGGCTACAGGTATGAAAAAGAAGGAAGGTACCAAGAAAATAGACTAATGGAATCATATGATTTATAATATGAATATAAAATAGATGGCGATATATTAAATTTTAATCATTATGAAAGAATCAAAAATAGTTTTAATTACTGAAGATGAGACGTCGTTAAGAGAGGCGCTTCATGAAAAATTGGTAAATGAAGGTTTGATAGTGTTTGATGCAAAAAATGGAGAAGAGGGTTTGGAAATAGCCTTAAGAGAGCATCCAGATCTAATATTGGCTGACATATTGATGCCTAAAATGGATGGGATAACAATGCTTAAAAGAATTAGAGAGGATGAATGGGGGAGAGCTGTTAAATTCATTATCCTTACAAACGTAACTGATATAGATGAAATATCTACTGCTGTGAAGTTGGCTGAAATTAATAATCATGAATCTTTTGAATACCTTATTAAGGCTGATATTAAAATGGCTGATGTCGTCGATAAGGTTAAGGGTAAGCTTGACATGAAGTAGTTGGTTGAAAAACATGAATGTGGAGAATGTGTGGATTATTCAGGATCAATAACAAATTAGAGTATTATAGTAATAAATTACCGGCCTAGTGCTGAAATGAGTGGGGGCAATCATATGTTTTACATATATTAATTATGTATGATAGAATGGTAATAACCTAAGATAAATCAATCGAGTCGGATTTTTTTGGTAGCAATATTATGATAAAACTTTTGTACGAATCTAGAGAGATACAGAGAGAGACAAAATCTTGCTCTAAAAAACCGTATCTAACATTACATAGATTATTTGTCTGCTCAATTTTTGTGATAGCTTTCTTGGGATTTGCAGGAAGCGCGAACGCAGCTGACAGATATTGGGTAGGGGGTACTGCTAACTGGGATGGTACTGCAGGTACTAAATGGTCTCTTACATCAGGTGGAGCAGGAGGACAGGCAATCCCCACAGGTGCTGATAACTGCTACTTCAATGCTTCATCTACAGGAACAGTTACTATTGCTTCAGGTAATACAGGTTGTGGTAATATAGA
>CAJBHC010000017.1 GCA_903952785.1 uncultured bacterium
TCCTCTTCTGGTGGCAGCACACAAAGCCAAGTTAACAACCTAATTGCTATGGGTAACTACACTCTAGCAAGGGAGATAGCAAAGCAGTATGGTATCACTATACCTTCAAATACACTTCCACAGACTACAACCAAACCAAATCCAACAAACTCAGTACTCTCATCTTCTTCCTTCACCCGTGATCTTAAGCTTGGCATGAAAGGATTAGATGTTAAACTCCTACAGCAATTCCTAAACAACAACGGCTTCCCAGTATCAAAGAAGGGAGTTGGATCAAAGGGAAGAGAGAATACAACCTTTGGCCCCGCAACAAAAGCTGCTCTTGTTAGGTTTCAGAAGGCGAATAGGATTCCTGCGACGGGATTCTTTGGGGTGAAGACGAGAGGGGTGGTGGTGGGGAAATAGAGGTCTAGCGGAATACCGTTCGTAATAGTCCTCTTATGCAAAAAAAAGCCTTAAAATAATGCTACTTCCATTAGTGTCATTATGTGTTGCAATAATGCTAGCTTTCTTGTATACTATAATGACATGAATGAAACAACCTTTATATATAGGCATATTTATCATAAAATCAAAGAAAATATCTTCCAAGGTAAGGTAATTCTGATTTATGGAGCCAGACAGATAGGTAAAACAACACTACTTAAGCATTTACGTGGTGAATATGAGAATGTCATGTTTTTGAATGGAGATGAACCCAGTGTTCAAGAGAACTTTTCAAGTAGGAAGAATTCAAATGAAATTAAGCAATTCATTGGTGACTCCAAACTTGTTTTTATTGATGAGGCACAGAATATAGAGGGGTGTGCTAAATCGATAAAATTAATATATGACACCTATTCTGAAATCCAAATAATAGCCACAGGGTCTTCTGCTTTTGATTTACAAAACATGATGAATGAGCCGTTAACTGGAAGAAATTTATCGTTATACATGAATCCACTGATGTTATCTGAATTTCAAACTACCTTGGATCATAAAAGTGATATATATAGATACACCGATGATATGCTTATTTGGGGAATGTATCCTGAAGTTAGGCTTCTTAGTGGTGAAAAAAGAAAAGAAAGATTGTTACAATTAACTAATGATTATCTACTTAAAGACATTTTGACTTTTGAAAGCATAAGAAAGCCAGCGTTAGTTCAAAATATTCTAAAAATATTAGCAGATCAGGTTGGTTCAACTTTTTCAATAAACAGTATTTCTAATGATTTAAATGTATCAAGAAATACTGTAGAAAAATATATACAAATATTAGAGCAGGCATATATAATTTTCAGATTACCTGCGTATTCTAGTAAAGAGAGGGTAAAAGCTAGAATGTTGGACAAAATCTATTTTTGGGATAATGGTATTAGAAATGGTATTCTAGGACGTCTGACTGATATGGATATTAGAGAAGATAAGGGTGCTTTATTTGAGAACTTTATTATTTCTGAAAAAATGAAGATGAAAAGACTCTTTAGTAATGATATCAATTATTATTTTTGGCGAGAAAAAAACGATCAAGAAATTGATATTATAGAAGAGGATGATGTGAAGAAGATAAAAGGGTATGAATGTAAATACAATGTTGATAATGTAAAAACTCCAATTAAGGCACCAGTAGAAAAGGTAGAAGTAGTAAATAGTAAAAACTATTCGGAGTTTTTGGCAGACTAGTGCAGAAATGAGTGGGGGGGCAATCCATTGCAACTACTGTAAATTTGCACTCAGCGAGATTAAAATGGTAGAATTACATAGTATTTGATTATGGACAATTACTACAAATTAAATGAATGAAAAAACTTATATTAGCCAAAAAACCGCTCAGTCTTCTGGGCTCGGATACGAAAGAGAGAGTAAATAACCCTTCGCGAAATATAAATTTTTCATTAAAAGCAATCGCAGTTTTATTTTGTTTCGGTTTTTTGTTTTTTGGATTGGCTGGGCAGGCAAATGCGGCAATGTATTATGTTTCTCAAGTTGCTGAAAACGGATACGTAATTGGAAATGATAGTAATGATGGCTTGACTAAGGGTGCTGCAAAATTGACGATAGGCTCTGCGGTAACAGCTGCAAGTGCTGGCGATACAATATACCTCAATGATGGTACCTATAATTATGGTGCGGGTACACTAAATATAAACAAAGGTATAAGCCTTCAATCAGAAACTGATTATGGTGCGATTATTACCAACAATGGTGGATCTGCATATATGTTTGCTTTACAAGCTGGAATTACAGGTACTTTTACTCTTGGAAAAGTTGTGTTAACAGAGGCGGCGGCTAATAACAAACTGATGTATGTATTCGCTCCTACTACCAAATATTCGCTAATAATAGATGGTACAAAATTTCTAAATTACTACAAAATTGCGCTATTTATTGGTAATTCAAATACAGATATTGATCTCACTGTTCAAAATAGTATTTTCACAAGTAATACAATCTTAGGAACTGGTGGAAACTATTATGCAATTGAGGGTGATGCTATAAGAAATGGAAATATTTTAATTACAGGTAATACATTTACTCACTCGTCACCATTAACGGGTAATTCTCGTGCTGCAATCAGTATTGTTAAAAGTGGAGACAATTCTACGGTAACTGTTTCCAATAATACCATTACTGATTATATAAGTGGCGGAACCTTGGACAACATTAGTCTTACAGCTACGGCATTAGCAAGCTCAACTTTCACGATTTTCGGAAATATAATTGTCTCAACGAGCACAGGAGGGACTTCTTATGGTATACGTGTTATAGCATCAGGTGCGGCATCACTCGCTCCAATTATTCAAGACAATACAATGAACCTAGATGGTACGAGTGGTTCGATTACAGGTATATATACTTTAAATACTAACTCCATAATTAATAACAATGTTATTACTGCTACCTCTACAAATGCAACGCTGACAGGTATAAAAGTAGATGTATCATCGACAATCCCATGTGATAACATAAAAATCTATAGTAATATTGCGACAATGAGCGGTCCAGGTGGTTACGGAATTTTAATCGGAGGGGAATCGACAGGAGCCCGCTATACATATTTGACATATCCACAGGTGTATTCAAATAGGGTTGTGTTTGATGAAGTTACAACAGTAACGGCGCACGGAATTATGTTTGGTTATATAAAGTATGGTTTAGGTTGGAATAATTATTCGTCAGGAAGTGATATTTTATATTTAATTAAAGGATCTCTTGATACAACTTTTTATAATAACGTCGCTGTTAATCCTATTGCTACAAACACTTCTAACGCTCAAGCTCTGAGACTTAAAGGAGCAAGTAATGGACAATTTATAAATAACACAGTGGTTGACACTAATACATCACGAAATGGATATGATATAGCGTTTTCTGTAGATGCGGATACGGCATTTTCGACAGGGGTATATAGCAACAATTCTGTGTATTCAACAAAAACTTTATTGGAGTATATCAGTGTGGAAGCTTCATCAGTTGTTTCGTTTGTGAATAATAACTACTATGGATCCACTAATGATTTTGTCTATCAAGGAACTGGGTACCCAACAATCTCTTCGTGGCAGATTGCACATGAATCAACTGCCTCTACCACAAATCCTAATTTTGCAAATATAAATACTTCTTATGCTATCGCTTCAAATTCGTCACTTATAGACGCGGGTACCATTAACTTGTTTTCTTCGACTACGGGTGATTACCTCAACAACCCCATCTACGGCACCCCAGACATCGGAGCCTACGAATACCAACCACCATACACAA
>CAJBHC010000018.1 GCA_903952785.1 uncultured bacterium
TACCTTGTGTCCTCGCATATTTTGTAATAGCAATTTCATTTGGTTCTTTTAAAATTATTTCCTCCATCTTTTTATCAACTTCAAACATCTCAGTAACAGCAATACGCCCTTTTGTTCCCCTTGGGCACTCCGGAGTTGGATTTATTTTATAAACCTCTTTCATTTCAGGAATAACACTTCTAAATTCTGTTGGGATTTCTTCTAAATACTTATCTAGCATTATCTTTGTACTTCCCTCAATTGGAGTGCCAATAACAGCAGAAGGCTCTGCTACCCCAACAAGTCTTTGTGCCATTCCAAGGATTAAGGTTGGAGCGATAAGATAAGGATCAATCCCCATATCAATCAATCTAGGAATAATACCGACAGCCGAGTTGGTGTGAATAGTGGAGAGCACCAAGTGACCTGTAAGCGCTGCTTGGATAGCCAGCTCCGCTGTTTCCTTATCACGAATCTCTCCCACCATTATAATATCTGGATCTTGACGAAGGGTAGTACGGAGTCCAGTTGCAAAGGTATATCCAATTTCAGGCCTAACCTGCGATTGACTCATTCCTTCAATATTATATTCAACCGGATCCTCAAGCGACAGAACGTTATTTTCTTCTAAATCCAACTCCTTAATCATTGAATAAAGCGTTGTCGTCTTTCCAGATCCTGTTGGACCAGATATAAGAATAAGGCCATACGACTTATCAAGTGCTTCTTTAATTAATTTTAGATTTCTTGGAGGATAGCCTAACTCACTGATCTTCTTCACCCCCTTTTGTTGATCCAAAATACGCATTTCAATCTTCTCTCCATAATAGGTTGGAAATGTAGAGACACGAAAGTCAATCTTTCTACCATCAATTCTTGCTGAAAATCTATTATCTTGTGGCTTACGTTTTTCATCAAGTTTAATGTTTGAAAGAATTTTTATACGTGCAATCAAAGCATCGTGTACTTTTCCGGGTAAAACAATACTAGTGTAGAGTACACCATCAACACGAAACCTAACTCTAACTCTCTCTCTCATTGGCTCAATATGTATATCAGATACTCCTCCCTCAATTGCATATCTTAAAATTGTGGCGACGATCTTTGTAACTGGAGCATCCTCAATGATATTTGGCGCCCCACCAACAGACGGGGCCTTTCCTAACTCTTCCTTATCCTTCATCATCTCAACCTCTTCAGCCGAAAATTCAGTTTCCAAGTCATCAAGTGCCTTATTAACTTCCCCAGAAAGACCGTTATATGCGTTAAGTGTCTGAATAAAATTATCCTCTGAAATAAGAAATATTTTAAAGGGCATCCCCGTCTTATTTGAAATAAAGTTCAGTGCATCTCTTGCTTCTATATTCTCTGGATCAACAATTCCGACCTCAAGGACTCCATCCTGTATTCCAATGGGAATAATTTTATAGTGCGTAGCAGACTCTTCTGGAATATATTTTAGAACATCAAAACTAACCTTTTGCTCATCTATCTCGCGCGTTGGTATTTGTAGAAAATCGCTTTTAGCCTTTAGTATTGTATTGGCATTAATTTGCTTAGACCGCAAAACCTCCTCCACAGATTGACTTGAGGACTTAGCCTCCTCTAAGATGTAAGGAACATCATCTTTCGATATTACATTTTGCTTTACTAATATATCTAAAAAACTCATTTTGTTTATTAATTAACGTGACTTAGTACTCGTAGAACTACTTCTACTTGTAGTACTTGTTGTTGTGGATAACGGGGACGAGGACGTTCCAGTGTTACTATTTGTACCATCAAGGTTTGAAGGATTAATTGTAAAATTAGAGACAGAATCAGAATTTGAACCCTCTGTTAAAGGAACACCAGTTGTAGATTGAATTACAGAACCATTTATGTCTTGATAATTAGTAGGCTCTGGTCCAATATCCTTTCCAATAGGAGCAAAAGGATTTGGTCTACCGATGAGTTGGGCATTAATACCTCTGTGATTGTCTACTAGTCCCAAAAATACAGGGTCTTCAAAAAATTTTGTTTTCAACTCAATCCCCCTTATTACCAACAATTGATCTACGAAACTTTTAGCCAAATCATTATCTGGAATATTAGACCCAGAACTGGGGACAGAGACAATGTTACCAGATCCGTCCACCGTAGTTCTCTGGAGGGTTGCAGAATCCATATTGGGAGAATCTGCAGTGTAAACAGTATAAACAACAAAAGCGATGACTAAAACAACTACCGTGATTATTAGATATTTAAATTTTTTAAGTGTTGCAATCATATTTTTATTTTAGCCAATAAGTCTGGAGTGTCACATTAAAGTCATAATTATCACCATCTGCTGCACTAAAAGAAATATCAGAAACATCGACCAATCTAAGATTATCTTCTAAGCTCTGTAGAAATAAGATAAATTTATCATAGGTAGTTGTAACACCAAAATTCAAACCTATTGCACCATATTTTTTTCCATCCGCACTCACCACAGCCCCATTCCCTGTTGCTTTACCTGCTGTTCCCATAACTTTTGCACCTTTAATGTCTTGTGAAATAACTTTGTTTGCAATATATTTGACGTCAATAATCAATCTGACATTCTCTACTCCATCTGGTAGGAACTTGGTTAAATTATCTAATTGGACATTGTCTATTTTCTTCCTATCAGCTATCAATTTCTCTCTTTTATCCCGAAGTTCAGCAGCTTTAGTGTTTGCCTCGTCTAATCTCTGAAATTCAGCTTGCTTTTCTTGAATTAACGCATACGTTGGATTAATATAGAAGATAAAGGCGGCGACAGTTGCGGCTATAAAAAATATTTGTGTAAGAATTTTCATATTATTTATCGATTAGTACCGGACCTTACAGCATTTGTAGTATCGACCGAGCTTGTTCCAATAGCGGAATTTGCCTTACTTGCCCTGTAGTTTGGATCTGACTGTAGCTTATAATAATTCAAAAGAGTTGGATCAATACCCGTTGAGAATGTAAATGTTGCGCCTCCATCATCATTCAAATTTGGATCACTAAATATGGAGTTTCTGAAAACATTTCTAAGCTTTGGGTTTGTAAAAGCACTAGCTTGCAAGGCTACAGCTTCATAACTTTCAGCCATACCGGCCATGCTGATTGAAATCTTATCTCCGCCAGCATTATTGTATTTAAAGCTTGTGAATCTAACTTTTCTAAGCGTTACATCCCCTATCACCTTAAACAAGACAGACGGTGCAACGTGCTGTTTTAGCAAAGTGTCAGCTGAGTTAATTCTATTATTCAATAAAACAAATTCTTTAATTGTATTCTGATCAAAAGAATTTCTAAATTTAATTAGGTCAGCATTGATATCTGTAATTTTTTTGTCCATTTGCTGATTCCATAGATAAACACCACCAGATCCTACGCAGCCAGCAACAAAAACCAAGAAGCTGAGTAGGAAAAAAATATTTGAACCAATATGGACTCTAACGGGTTCGTTAACTGGTTGCTTTGGTATGAATGATGATTGGAACTTTGTATCCATAGATTTATTTACATATAGTATATCATTAATTAAAATAAAAATGCACTATTTTTTACGAGTTTTCCACAGGTATTCGCAAACTTATTAATCCGTTATCATGATTAGGATATCTCTTGAAGCTTTCTAAGTGCAAGACCAACCGCAACAGCAAATTCTAAGCCAGCAGTTTGCAATACTTGCTCTAAAAATGCTGGTGTTTCAATCTTACTAAACGGATCCCCTATTTCAACGGTTGTCTGGAAATTGGCTCTTGCTAATTCAACCACCCCCTTCATTGCAACACCCCCACCTGTTAAAATAACCTTTGAAATAGTTTTGTTAAATCTTTTTTGATAATTCAGAAGAACACTATTTGACTCAGAGAAGATATAATCCATAGTAATGGAAATTATTTCATATATCTTTTTCTCATCAGCTTCAGGTAATGTACCGAGAGAACGCTTCATATGTTCTGCCCTATCAAAACTAACAGTCATTCCCTTAGAGATACTATTAGTAACCTCTTGTGATCCTCTGTTTATAATGTGAGATGATTTAATAACACCTCTTTCTAACATGTAAATCTTAGTGGTAGAGGCTCCCATATCAAAAATCATAACTGGATCAATTTCTCCAGAAATTAAAGCTCTTGTACTACTAAACATTTCTATTTCAAAGAAAGACGTGTCAAGTTCTGCTTCCTTAACAATAGAGCTATAGGTATTTAAGACTTCATTGTGGATTGAGACGACTAAAACTTGGACTTTATGTTCTGGCGACAACCTCTCTCCTTCTTCATCCTCTGAATCAACAAAATCCAAATCACCATGATCATCAGGTATGATCCACCAGTCCATGGTAACTTCACTTATAGGAACAGGGATGTACTTCCTCGCTTCTATTGGGATCATTTCTCGGAGCTCTGCGTCGCTAGCTTTGGGCAGTTCAACAAGTGAAACAAGACTGGATTTGAAAGGAATAGACACGCCAGAAGCTACACTTGTCACGTTTGCTTCTTTTATTATATCTTTTATGGCTTCAGCAATCTTCTCGGCAGGCAGTGTAACGACCTGTCCAACATCGATGCCCCCATAAGGTCCGAGTGCTATTTCCCCGTAAGTCTCAAGTACTGCCTTGCCACGATGTTTTTTTATTTGTACAACTTTAATAGAAGAAGACCCAATATCAACACCAATTACGCTCTCATTGTTTTCTTTAAAAATTCTTTGGAGAAAATTTGACATAGGTGTGGTATATAAGATGCTGCACAACCGCAATACACAACTGCAATGCATGACAGCAACATTATTATTAATAGTATACACCATAAAAAATAAAATATGAAGAATATATTAAATATGCCAACAAAAAATCAAGGTAAAATGGTTAACTCGGCCACAATTAGTCCAGTCATAAACGACACGCGCAACATAAGTGATGAAAAACTAAAGGAAAATCGCTCAAAATTCCAAAATAATGAGATAAAATCACTTTTTTGTTATGGAGATGCAAATATTAGGAAGATGATTTGGTCTTTGAAGACAGATTCTAAATTTTTCAAATCTTCAGATGGAGTAGATTTAACGGGAGCTTTAATAAAAGAAATATCTAGCAACACAATGATTATATGTGCCCCATCGTCATCTTTTTGGCAGAATAGGAAAAACTTTGACCATATGCATGTCTTTATTAAAAACTTTGTCAAAAGACTAAGGTGGAATAATAATAATATCACTTACGTCCCCCAGGCAATCACACCTCGTCTAAATAAAAAACCGCAAAAGGTGTTGAATAAACAGGAGAGACAAAATCAAACCATTGGAGCATATGATCTTAGTAATTATCTTAAATATCACCTAAGGCAAAGATTATTAAAAAAAACTACATCCACAAAAAACAGCCCCTTATTCACCACCAATCACTCGGCTGAAATCTTAATAATAGATGATGTTAAAACAACAGGATCAACACTTATTGAATGTAGGAAGACGGTAGAAAAATATATTAACAGCCTGTCACTAGAAGATGATAAGGTGAAGATAGGATGTCTAACTCTAGCTTATGAAGCCTAGTATATTAATACCTATACATATATTTAATACTCTTCTCAACAAATTCAATATATCTCCCCAAGGTGTTTCCAAAATCAAAACCCTTAGAGTATTCTCTAATTTCTTCTCTGTATTTGTCGTTATTTTCAATCTGAAAATTTATCATTTTTGCCAAATCTTCGTCACTAATCCCAACTGGTACAACTTTTATAAAATCCCTTTCATCCAAATTAGCAGATGCCACTTGGGAAACAACCAGACTTAAGCCAGCGGAAAGTGCTTCCATTACGGTAAGAGAAGATGATTCCATTTCACTGTTTAGAATGAGACAACTATATTCTGTAAGTCTTTGATGAACCTCTTCTCTGCTCCATTTTCCTAGAACATTACATAAACCAAGCTTTTTTAGTCCCCCTATTTCATCCATACCTACAAAATCTACCTTCACCTTATCGTTTAAATTATTAAACAGATGATCTTCTCCCTTTCCTTCAAGTGGTCTGACCATGCAAATTGCCCGTCCATTTCCTCGTCCATCCCCTTGGGGAATGAAAGAAAATTTTTCCCTCTCAACCCCATTTGGAACTACCCCCACCACACCCTTAAATCTATTCTTAATATAGAAGTCCCTTTCGCTCTCATTCAATGCAATTATTGAAGGGGCTAAATTGTTATCATTCCTTAATATTTCTTTCATCCTATGGTTGGTTATACAAAAATCCCGCTTCATTTTTCTTTTGACAACCCTGAGTTGCAATGGATTGTGAAAGTGAACAAAATCGTACTCTTTTGAATTGGCAATATTTGCAACCTTTGTAAGATTAGTACTGACAAGAATCTCAACAGCATAATTCTTTCTTTCCAAATACTTCTTATAATTCAAACACAGAGTTTTTACCGATCCGGTTTCCACAAATATTTGAGGATCCGGAATCATTAAAATCTTTCTGATTGGATTTTTGATATCACTTTTAATGAAGATCTTGTTATTTGATGGATAAACAAGGTTGTAGTAGATGTGCCAAATGAAGTCTTTTATACATAGATAGAGCGGCATATTGATGGGTAAATTCTATCATTTTAGACAAAAGGTTGCCAATTCAATTGCCCCCACCTATTTCTGCATTCAACCGGCATTTCCTAAAATCAATGTTAATTTGGGAGATAATACCCAAAAACAGCGTTTTTAGGGATTTGGCGCCTTAGGTTATGTTTAGTTAACCTTCAAGGGTGACACTGTTGATAAATAATAATGATACTTTTCGATTGGTATCATGCCGTTTAAA
>CAJBHC010000019.1 GCA_903952785.1 uncultured bacterium
GGAGAATCAACAACACCACCAGATCGAACCACCAGAGCAGTTGAAAATGTTCTAGCGTCTAGGAGGCGTTAGCCTTCAGGATAGAAACCACCGGCGATTAAGCCGGTGGTTGTTCATTTTATCTCTAACAGGAAGTTGTTTGGATTAAAATGGTTTAAAAAAAGGGTTTAAAAAAGGGTTTAAAAAAAGATGCAAAACCCCTTAATTTTTGATATTATAACCCTATGACAAAAAATGAAGCTCAAATAGTTCAATTTGAAAAGTCCTTAAAAAAACTTGGGGAAGTTTTGGAAATGATAAAAAATACTCATGAGAATCATGACATATTTAGAGACTCTGCAATTCAACGTTTTGAAATAGCGTTTGATTTATGTTGGAAAACTCTAAAAGAATATTTAAGAGAAAAACATGGAATAGAAACAGCATCACCTAAAAAAGTTTTTCAAGAGTCTTTTAAACAAGGTGTGATTGACAATGAAGATGTCTGGCTTACCATGACTGATATGAGAAATGAGACTACGCACGCTTATGATGAATTGTTTGCGGAGAAGGTTTTAGTGGAATTACCAAATATTTATTCATCATTAGAAAAACTACTATGGATATTGAAGAAGTAAAAAAAGAGATTATTAATATTCTGAAGGAAGAGCTGAAAGATACAAAATGTAAAGCGTTCCTTTTTGGTTCAAGAGTGACTGGGACAGCAACAGAAAGGTCTGATATTGACGTTGGAATAGAATGTCTAGATACCGCCAACAGTGATTCAATTTTAGTACCAGTGCCAATAGAAATATTTTCCAAAATAAAATCAAGATGCGAAGCAATTCGTACTTTATACTCAATTGATGTTGTTGATTTTTATTATTTGAACGATGATTTTAAAAAAGTGGCAAAGGTTAAGATTGTAAACATTATATAATATGAAAATAAAAATCAAAAGATTACACGCGGATGCTGTTGTGCCATCCTATGCTCACCCAGGGGATGTTGGGATGGATGTATTTTCTCTTGAAGACTATGAGCTAAGACCTATGGAGAGAAAGATCTTTCCTGTTGGTTTTGCGATGGAGTTTCCTGCGGGGTTTGCTGCTATCATAAAAGACAAGAGTGGCTTGTCAATGAAATGTGGAATTCATACTATGGGCGGAGTTTTTGATTCTGGATATAGGGGAGAATACAATGTTAACTTGATTAATCTTGGTGGGGAACCATATAAAATATCTAAGGGCGACAAGATTGCGCAAATTATAATTTATCCAGTCGAGATTGCTGGTTTGGAAGAAGTTCCTGAATTATCAGAGTCTTCAAGGGGCGAGGGTAGGTTTGGTTCTACGGGTAAATAGTAAGTTCAATTTGTGGCATGTTGGGTAAGGTGTTAGATAACATGTTTGGTGTATAACTCATCTGAGGTTTGTGTTAGAATTGAAATATATGACAACACCAATAAAACGCGGAAAATTTATTATTCTTGAAGGTGGTGAGGGGGCTGGTAAAAGCTCACAACTTCGAGATATAAAAGAATTATATGGAGATAAAATAATTACAACGCGTGAACCAGGAGGTACTCCATATGCTGAAGAAATTAGACGTATTATTTTAAAATCAGAAAATGCAGATCAAGCGGATGCCAAAACTCACTTTGCATTGTTTTGGGCAGCAAGAGCGGATCATTTGAAAAATAAAATTATTCCAGCGCTAGAGAGTGGGATTAACGTTATCTCAGATAGATTTGACTCATCCACATTTGCATATCAAATTTATGGACAAGAAGCAAAAGAATTGGAGGGTTTCTTTTGGCAAATGAGAGATTTCTATCTAGGTGACAATAAACCAGATATATATATCTATTTAGATGTTTCGGCCGAGGAGGGACTTAGAAGAAAAAGTTTTCAATCTGAAGATGAAAATAACCACTTTGATGATAGAAAGGTTGATTTTCACAATAGGATGAGAAATGGTTTTACAGAGTTTTTGAAGAGGGTACCTAGCGTAGTAATAGATGCAAACCCATCAAAAATGGAAGTCAAAAAGGCACTAATTGAAGCTGTCGATAAAATATTCGATTTTTAAGCGTAAAAATCGGGCCAAAATCAGCAGATTTTGGCCACACGACAATGAATGTGCTAAAATATAAAAATATGCCAAAACTACAAAATAAAATTGCGTTTATAACAGGCGCCGCTGGGGGGATTGGAAAAAGTATTGCTGTGAAGTTCCTTTCAGAAGGGGCCACTGTTGTAATTTCTGATGTTTGCGATGAGCGGGGTGAGGTAACTGCAAAAGAGTTGGGTGAAAAATGCACCTACATGCATTTGGATGTTTCAAAGGAAGAAGAGTGGCAAAAAGTATTGCAAACTGTATATGAAAATTTTGGAAAAATAAATATTTTAGTAAACAATGCCGGAATATTGGGATTAGAAAACCCTACCTGGGGACCACAAGATCCAGAGAATGCGTCCCTCGAAAGTTGGAAAATGGTCCATTCAATAAATAGTGATTCTGTATTTTTGGGTTGTAAGTATGCAATAAAATATATGAAGCAAAATGGAGTAAACGCCGTTGGAAAGCCAGTGGGTGGAGTCATTGTAAACATGTCTTCACGTTCCGGAATGGTTGGAGTGCCTACAACTGCAGCTTATGCATCAAGCAAGGCATCAGTTAGAAATCATACAAAGTCTGTTGCACTTTATTGTGCTGGACAAGGTTATAATATTAGATGTAACTCAATTCACCCTGCTGCAATTTTGACTCACATGTGGGAGTGTATGCTTGGCGATGAAAGTGTTAGAGATGAAAATATAAAAAAGCTTTCTCATGATATTCCACTTGGTCACATGGGTACACCTGAGGACGTTGCTAACGTTGCTGCTTTTTTGGCATCCGATGAATCTGCTTTTATGACCGGAGAGGAGTTGGTAATTGATGGAGGAATTTTGGCGGGGACATCAACGTCGCCAAGGAAAGGGGAGTAAGTAATGATAAATGAAATAATAAAACATGGCTGACAAATATTCTGCAATTTGGGTGTCACACTCTTCAATGGGCGATTTTATAAAATGCCCCCGTCTTTATTATTTGCATAATGTGTATAAGAACCCAAAAACTGGGAAGAAAATAAATCTAGTAAGCCCTGCGCTTTCTTTAGGGTCTGCAGTGCATGAGGTGGTTGAAGGATTATCTGAATTTCCTGCTGAGAAGAGATTTGAAAATCCACAGGCACTCTTGGATAAATATAATAAAGTTTGGGAGAAGTTTAGCGGAAAAAAAGGAGGATTTAAAACAGAGGAAGAGGAGGCTACGGCTAAGGTGCGTGGGGAGGAGATGATTAAAAGAGTAATGAATAATCCGGGGCCATTGAAGGAAAAAATCGTAAAACTTAAAGAGGATGGAATGTTGCCAAACTTTTATCTATCAGAACCTGACAATATTATTTTATGTGGAAAAATTGACTGGCTGGGATATAAGCCGGAGGATAATAGTATTCATATTTTAGATTTTAAAACAGGAAAGCACGAGGAGAGCGGGGAATCATTGCAGTTGCCAATTTATCAATTGCTTTTAAATAAACTACAAAAGAGAAAAGTTTCTGGCGCATCTTATTGGTATTTGGATTCTGATAATGAGCCAAAAGAAATTGAATTGCCTAATTTGGACGAATCTTACGAGAGAGTTTATAAAGTTGCAAAAGCGGTTGCTGATGCTCGGGCGCTATCTCAATCTGAAGGTCCTGAGAAAGCCTTTGTTTGTCATCGCGGGGAGAAGGGCTGTTTTGGTTGTGCTCCATTTGAAAAGATATTGCGTGGAGAGGCGGAGTTTTTGGGAAATGGCGAGTGGGGGCAGGAGATTTACATAGTGTAATAATCTTCCTCCACATCATTTGCAACTTCACTATCCTCATTTTCATTTCCTATACTACGGCTACTTTCAAGATAAAATACAAGCAAAACCAATATATACGCCACGGTATCGACATCAAAAGTTCTGATGTCTGAAAAACCAAACAATGCGCTAAAAATCAAAGCAATTGTTATAGAGTATGCTGTAGATAAAATTGCGATGTGTTTTCCACTTGAAACAACATACCACCTGTTGATAAGCTTAGCTGAATACTTGGTTCCCAACCAAGTACACGCCGGGTTAATTATTAGAGGCCACCACCCCAAATTATCTATATCAATTATCGAGTAATAATAAGGAATTCCAATTAATATTAAACCAATTACCGCTGTTGCCAGCATGCTATTTATCCAGTGCTCTCCAGCTATATAAAAATCGCTCTTTTCTTCTTTTTCACGCATAATATAGGTTTATAATTTAATTATGTAAAAACATATTAAGTATATTTATTCTTTTAAAAAAAGATAGGGGGGTATTTCTAAGTTTAACTTTGAGGTCAGCGAGGTTTGATAATGAATAAATGTACATGTTCCAAAATGGAACATGTACATACGTAGTAATTACTCGAATCTTTGAAAAAAGCATTTTATGGGGCTATGTGTATAGACCAACTATCCGGAAATTCCGGATAACTGAAATCACATTACAATTTATATATAAGAATGACTTTTAAGGCTAAATAACAAAATATATCGGTAACTGTTGCAAAAAATGCAACAGTTCGATTTGTGATGGTTGTGTTTTTGACGATCATAATTCTAAGGAATTTCTTTGGCGATTCTTTAGAAAAACTTTATAGAGTCTTTGGGGTACATTTTATATAATTGGTGGCCATGAAAAAAGCTATGAAAAATAAAAAAATAAAGAGAGACGAAATGATTGTATATCAGTCAAAAGATGGGGCAATTGAGCTTCGCGGAGATTTAAAAAATAATACAATTTGGGCAACACAGGCACAAATATCTGAATTATTCGGTGTCCAAAGACCCGCAATTACTAAACATTTTAAATTTATTTTTGAATCTAGGGAACTTGAGAGAAATTCAGTATGTTCCATTTTGGAACATACTGCCCCTGATGGTAAGCCATATAATACGCTTTTTTACAATTTAGACGCAATAATATCAGTCGGCTATCGTGTTAATAGTAAGACCGCAACAGAATTTAGAAAGTGGGCCACCAAAACCCTTCGTGAACACATAACTAAGGGCTATACCATAAATCGTAATCAAATTTCCAAAAATTATGATGCTTTTCTGAAATCAGTGGAAGATATTCAAAACCTCCTTCCAGAAAATGTTGATTTAGATACTAAGTCAATTATAGAACTGATAAAAGAATTTTCCCTTACTTGGCTTTCACTTAGCGCGTATGACAAAGGTTCATCTTCTGTATTTGGCACAACAAAAAGTTCAGTAAAGCTCACTGGTGAAGAATTGAAACGAGCTATTCTGAATCTCCGAATGGAGTTAATTAGAAAGGGGGAGGCAGCTGAAATTTTTGCGCAAGAGAAAGTCGCTGGAAGTATAGAAGGAATTGTTGGTAACATAATGCAAACATTTAACGAGAAAGATGTGTATAAAACTGTTGAAGAAAAAGCTGCGCATCTTTTGTATTTCCTCGTCAAAGACCACCCCTTCATTGATGGAAATAAGCGTTCAGGAGCTTTTGCATTTATTTGGTTTTTAAGAAAAGCTAAAGTCAAGAAGTTTAGAAACATAAATCCAAGTGCACTTACCGCGCTAACGCTCCTAATTGCGGAGAGTAACCCTAACACAAAAGATAAAATGATTACCCTTGTGAGCGGAATGCTGAAGTAGTATTATTGACCCATGGAACCTCTCGCATCAAAAATTAGACCTAAAAACCTCAAGGAATTTGTGGGGCAGGAGCATTTGGTGGGGGAAGAAATGCCTATAAGAAGGGCAATTGAGTCAAGACATCTTTTCTCTTTTATCCTCTGGGGTCCACCTGGGGTTGGTAAGACTACTCTTGCAAGAATATATGCACAATCACTGAATGCAGAATTCTATGAGCTGTCTGCCGTTTCCTCTGGCAAGGATGATATAAGAAAAATTGTCGATGATAAGATAATGCTAAACACCAAACCAAAGGTTTTGTTTTTGGATGAAATTCATAGATTTAGCAAATCTCAACAGGACTTTCTTTTGCCTCACGTTGAAAGTGGCGCGATAACTTTAATTGGAGCAACAACTGAGAACCCAAGTTTTGAGGTTATCGGAGCATTGCTTTCCAGAATGCGAGTCTTTACTCTCGTCGAGCTCACACCTGACGACATGAGGAAAATTATCAAGCGATCAGGAGTGGTTGCCGGAATTAAATTAGACAAAAAAGCACAAGAGTGGATTATTGAAATGGCAGCAGGGGATGCGAGAATGTTAATTACAACACTTGAGACAGCTAATAATTTTTATGGTAAAACGGCGGGTGGGGCAGGTGTTCTAACTGTAGAAAATCTAAAAGACACAGTTCAAAATAGATTTTTGAGATTCGATAAAAAAGGCGAAGAACATTACAATACTATTAGCGCATTCATAAAGAGTATGCGAGCGGGAAACGCAGACTCCGCAATTTACTATCTAGCCCGTATGCTTATGGCAGGGGAAGATCCAAAATTCATTGCAAGAAGAATGGTTATTTTTGCATCAGAAGATATTGGCCTCGCTCAGCCTACGGCGCTTGTTGTTGCTAATGAAGTGTTTCGTGCAGTTGAGGTGATTGGTATGCCGGAGTGTAGAATTAACCTAGCGCATGGTGTGGCATACTTGGCTCTCGCCAAAAAAGATAGAACTGCATATGATGCCATAGGTTCTGCGATGGAAGATGTTGAGAGATACGGAAATTTACCAATCCCTATGAAGCTCAGGAACCCAACCACGAAGTTGATGAAAGAATCCGGATATGGGGAGGGGTATGAGATGTACAATAAGGATGGGTTGTTGCCAGATAAGTTGAAGAATAAGAAGTATTTGAAATAATTGGATAAAAATGATGGACGAGTAGATATTTTCCATAAGTTATCCACCACATTTATTTGCCACACACTTCGCTAAGGTGTTATAATAAAAAGGTAATGTCAATAAAGTATAAGTTTATGAAATATGATCGGGGGGGGGTATTTTATAGTATCTTTTTCTTTTCTCTCGTATTTTTATTTTTCACCACTTTCCCAATAACAACTCACGCTTCTATATACGCACCTGGAGAAACTCTTGAACCTGATTGTGTGGCGGGGACACTAAATTGCGGTGTAGATCCATCTCTTGGTCTTACTTTATCTACTATCAATAGTATTCTAAATTCAGCAACATCATCCGGGCAAAATCTCAATATAAATAGATCTGCAAAGATAGGAGGTCCTGCTTATGCTCTAAAAACTACTGCTAGTAGTAGTTATATTGCGACCGGGAATACCAACATTACTATATCACTTTGGTTTTATTCGACCGCTTCGTCTTTTTCTAGTTTTGTTAATCTGCTCAATAATGGTAACGGTAGTAGTGGTTATAATATAGGTCTAGGCTACAGTTGTGGTGGGGGATCGTACGTTCAAGTTGTGCGTAATGGTTTAAGTTGTTTTACCGAACAAAACAAACAGGCTCCATTTACAATTAACACATGGCAACACGTAGTTTATACTGTCGATAGTACTGCGGCTTATCTATATACGAATGGTGTATTATATGGCGGAGGACCAGGTAAGTCAAACGCAACTCCACCACTAGCACCATCTGGCGGCAGTCTTATAATTGGAAACTCCGGCTCCGCATATGTTGATGATGTTATTATTTGGAATCGCGCATTAACAGCCGCCGAGATATCTGATTTGTATGCTAATGGAAGTCCTCCAAAAAGAAATCCAACAGACACTTTTCCATCAACAGGTACCCCGCTTTCAACTAACCTAACCGGCATGTGGCACTTTGACGAAGGTGACGGTCTCGTTACTTATGATTCTTCAGTAAACGCTCATACGCTTATAATGTTTTCGTCTACTGGATGGACAAACGGGATTGTTGGTAGTTTTGACGACAGTGGCACTAATAATCTGATTGTGAGGGGTAAAGTCGGCATAGGTAC
>CAJBHC010000020.1 GCA_903952785.1 uncultured bacterium
CTGGCAATATAAAGAAAACTTTTATAGGAGAGCTTAATCAAGGTATTCTTCCCATTATATTATCATCAACAAACGGATCTACATATGAAGGTTGGAACTTTGTATCAAATCCTTATCCATCAACTATCGATTGGGATAATCTTGGATTTACAAGAACCGCTTTAGAAGATTTAGGAGATAACAACTTCCCAATTTGGATTTGGAATCCAGATTTAGGAGCTTACGGAACCTATGAATCAAATTCTCCTAATAGTACAAATGGAGTAAATTCAATGATACCATTAGGACAAGGATTCTGGATTAAAGTATTTAATCCACTTGGAGAATTTAGTTTTGATAATTCAGTTAGAACACATTCTACCCAAGGCTACTTTAAATCATCAACAGCAACAGATAGAATTCGTTTAAAAGTTAGCGGAACAGCTAATACATATAGCGATGAAATATTAGTTACTTTTAGCAATGTAAGCGATCAAAGTGGTGCTGAAAAGATGAACAGTATGTATGCAAACGCTCCAAACTTATATTCAACAAAATTGAATAAAAACTGGAGTATCAATCATTTGAATACAATTGCTCAACATTCAGTGGTACCAGTAAGCTTTAAAGCAGGTGTAAACGCAAACTATACCATTCATGCAAGTGAATTAAATAGTTTTGCTACTACTACGTATGTATATTTAAAAGACCTATTTACAAACACTATTACAGATTTGAATCAAAATTCAACTTATAATTTTGCATCCTCAGTAACAGATAACGCAAACCGTTTCCAATTAATATTTGCATTATCACCATTGAGTGTTACAGATAACGTAATAGAGAATACAAGCATTTATTCAAACAACTATAGTATTTATATCAATAGCAATGAAACTATCAAACAAATTGCAATCTATAATACATTAGGACAATTAATCAAGACCGTTGCAACAACAAACGGTATGACAGTTGTAAATATGAAAGAAAATGCAGCTGGCTACTATTTAGTAAAAGTAGTAACCAACAAAAATGTATATTCAGAAAAAGTGTTGATTAAATAAACCACTATGGATTGGAAATCCATAGTTTTAACAACAAGGTAAAAAATGAAATTTTTTAATTCTATTCTAATATCATATTACCGTATTCCTTATTTGAATCATCCTTGTGATGTTCCAAATATTGCTGAACCATTTCATCTGTTATCACACCTGTACTCCAAACTCCATAACCTATCGCCCAAAAATGCTTACCCCAGTAATGTTTCTTTAAGTGAGGATACTCCATCTGCAAAACACGTGAACTCCTGCCCTTCAATCGTTTTACTATATCACTTATACTTATTTTTGGTGGATACCCTATATGCATATGTACATGATCTTTGCTTACAACACCTTTCAAAATCTTTACATCTTCACTATTACAAACTTGAACTAATATATCTCGGCAACGACTTTGAACTTCACCATCCAATACCTTATACCTGTATTTGGTACACCAAATTATATGAGCACTTAAACGACTTGTTGTGTGGCTCCCAATCCTATTTTCCATTCACCAAAAGTAGGAAAATTTTTAGAAATTATAAATCTTGCACTAAAAGTGCATAGTTTTGAACTAACGAAATTGATAATAAAAGGAATGTCTCATATTATATATGAATTTTATTAGAATTTCTTAATAAATATATCGGAAACAAGTTTAGATTTTTTTAGAATTTTAATTAGAAAGCAGTTCTGTGATAAACGGAACA
>CAJBHC010000021.1 GCA_903952785.1 uncultured bacterium
TTTACCGTAAGTGCTGCATGTTGTTATAATGGAAGTAATGAGTTCATTACTATTGATTACTTCCAATTAAAACCATTACTTCATTTGTAGTAATGGTAGTGAATTTCACCTTTGATGTAAAAACAGAAAAAATAAAGGTACCAGCTAAGGGTAGGACGCAATTAAAATATAGTGTATCTAAAACAGACACTTCAGTATATTTTTTGAATATCTCTGCTGATAATCAGGATATTAAAAAGGATAAAAGTGCATATGATATTAAAACAGAGTCAAATATAAGATTCACTGTTTCTGACTATGATTTTCCTAGAGTTAACTCATTCGGAGTTAACACATTCCCAATTAAAAAGGATCAGGAGGTGACTCTATTTACTTGTTATCATAATGGAGCGAGTCAAGAAGCGCTTGCACCCCTCAATATCATAACAACTCTCTATGATGATAAAAACACAGTCATAGCTCAAACTGAATACGCCGGAAAGATTGGGGGAGATATAAAAGCTATTATCAAGAAATTTACTCCGTCAAAAGATATTAATAACTTCAAAATAGTCACAACACTTAAAGATAGTAACGGGGCAATTATTGACACTATTGAAGATAACTATAACTGCAAAGACTTAGATCCTACATTGTGTTCAAAACCAAATACTAGCGTTGGAATTTCATTCATGAAAAATATTCCATGGTTATACACACTCCTTGGTCTAGTGGTGTTTATCTTACTCTTGATATTTATAAAAAATAAAAGGCGTGGTAGTAAGATCTTGTCCTTGTTTATAATCTTTACTTTTATTTCGATCTCATGCGTGTCTGTCGGTAGACTGGAGGCAACAACAAGAAGTGCTGATTACGATGTTAACCTTACTCCTGGGACTGCAACCTATACTCTCACCGGATCCTTTCAAAAAGATTTTAATTTTGTTAAATCCGGAGTCAACTTAGTAGATTCTAGTGAAAATATAATAAATATTGGAGACAGATTTACTGCATCAACACTACCTACCACGGGTAGCTGGGTGGTGGTAGGAGATGCAAATGATAGCCCACCAATGGATGGTAGATACTATTCAAAAGCTGATAAGGCTACAACTCCTGGTCTAAATGTAACTGGTGATCGATGGAGGTACTGGGACTGGACTCTGGGTGTGAGTAACCCCATTGAATTAGGTAATATTAAAATTACATCCTCTGATCCAAACATTGTTTCTTGCAATAATTCTGGTTGTCTTGCAAACATGGCAGGTACTGCAACTATCACCGTTTCTTTTGAAGATATTTCTCAAGATGCTACGACTATTGGTTATAAAGGAAATAGAAATATAGGTTTTGGGTATGTTACCTCCTATGCTTATACTGATACAGAAGATGTTGGTGATTATGAAAAATTACTTAAACAATCTTTCTCTTTTGATCCAATCGTCTACACAATTACCGTTTCAGCAATCACTAATACTCCACAAACCACCTTATGTGGTGGGTATACCAATATAGCAACAACGACAGCTACAGTAAACTGGACCTATTCAGATTCTGACAATGACCCGCAAACAAATTATCAAATACAGATTGCGACAGATTCAGGATTTAACGATGTTATCCAGTCAATAACAGCTCCTGCTAATACAGTTGTATCAAATGTTCGTTCAGTGAATATTTCTGGTTTAACAGCTGGTACAACATATTATGCAAGAGTTAGAACATATAATGATACGAACGGATGGGATTTTTGGACTGGATCTGTGGATGGAGGAGTATCTTGCGGGAGTTTTGTTACAACATGTGCTGGTGGAATCAATGTGTGTAAATCTGATGGAAATTATTATACATATTCTTGTGTAAGTAACTCGTGGGTGCCAACAGGACTAACTTGTGGGGGTACATGTGGAATTTCAGAGGTATCAGAGGGTAATACTTTATTAGAAAATAATACAAATCTATGCAGCCCTGCTACTAGCATGAGGGTTATATCATTTCAAACACTATTAGCAGGACCAATCCCTCCAAGTGGGCACATATGGAACTGGAATTGTGAGGATAATAGCACTAACACCAATTTTTCATGTTCTGCAAAATGCGATAATGGTCTAACCTATTGTTTTGATACAAAGAAATGTTCGTTAAATTGTGGCGGTAGCACAACATCGTCAGTCTCACCGTTGCTTAATGTTTATGTTAGTCTAGAAAATCCTTACGCTAATCAGTCTACATTAAAATGTCTAGCAAACTGGCATACAACAGTAACACCACTTACTGTACCGCTAGATGCTACCGTGTGTACATTAGACGGTAAAATTGTAAATAGAATGGAAAATAAATATAAAGTAAATATAGGTAGACATTCACTATCGTGTATAACAACTGTACCCGGTCAGAATGGTCTACCTGACACATCAAGTAGTTTTGTTACAAAACTATTTAGGTGTGTAAAAGCTCCAGAGTTAAAAGAAATGTAGTTAAAAGTACACAAAATATAGGAAATTATTCTTTAATAAAGCAAGTCTTTTTAAAATAAAAAACTCTGTGTATAACTTTATCATCTTTCTATGGATAGTTTAGTATATATATAGTAAAATATAGTTATGTTTGTAAATAAAGCTACCATATTCATAGTTATGTTAATTGCAGTAATAATCTTCTGCTTGATGTCTTTGTTCTATATGAAAGTATCGTGTACAGGAATGTATGAGTCTTACATAGATAAATCAAAACCAGTAATTGATCCGACGATCAATGAAAATGATTTACCTAAAAAATATAGGAGTACCGTGTGTATAAGAATAAGCCCACAAGAGTTTTGGCTTAAGCTAACAATCACACCTGAATTAAAACAAAAATTGATAATTTATTTTAACGATAATAAAGATTCTAGATACGATGTTTTTTTTGCAGCGGACGTTGCATTTAAAAATATTGGAGTTATGGGGTTAAATAGATACACCTTAATTAATTGGGCATCAAATAGTAATAATCAATAAAATGGGCAAAATAGTATATTTAATATCTGGAATAATAAACTTAGGAATGATCAAAATTAGCCATGAATCTGTGTTGCCGTGTGCCTTTAATAGAAATGAGACTGAATCTGTGTCTTGTGCAATTGCCACCCATTTATCATTCTGGTTTGGAATAGTGGGAATTTTTACCACTATTTTACTTCTGTTTGTTTTTAAGGATAAAGATACTCTTTTTTATAAGATTATTAGAATGGTATTATTTACAAGTACATTGTTTCAACTAGCTTATCTTGTTCGGACTTTCTTATGATTTCTGTAATTTTCTAAATGAATTTTTCACTAGAAATCTCTTGACATCCATGCTATAATATCCACCTAAAAGAGATGATAATCGCCCAAAAGACCTACAAACATAAGTTGCTATTGCTAATGAAAGTTGGATTAGCGGTTTTTATGGTGGTTGTCTTTTTGGCACAAAATGCTGGTTCTGGGCTATATGAAGCTAAGGATTTTGTATACAAGAAACTCAACGGCATTGAGGCTCAATATTTTCTAAATAATCTTAATGCTCTTCCGGAACCTGATGAAGCCATATCTGGCCCTTCAGCTGAATCAACACAAGGTCTTAACCTAGAGACACTGTCCACTCAAATCTCTGCCCATATAAAAAATGCAGTTGAACCAATCTTGCTTCAAGAGGCAACAAGAGATGCTTCAATTTCAAAAATCAACTCTCCATTATTTGCTACACATCAAAACTCAGCAAATGTATTAATGTTTTCAATTATATTTGGACTACTTGCTATACTATTAATTGAAAGTTGCACGCTAATTTCAAAAAGCGCAGAATCGTTAAAACTTAAAAAGCTTCTAGCTTCAATTTCACCTAGATCTCCAAATCAAGTTATTTAATCTACTTTTAAATTTAAGATTCAATCTAATTATAATCTAAACTAGAATTGATTTTAAATCACGGCTTTTATTAGTATTTTATTATCCAAAATATTACTCGTAAAATTAAAACAAATCAAATTAAATAATTAAATAAATATGTCAAAAATAATTGGAATAGACTTAGGAACTACAAACTCAGCGGTAGCGGTCATGGAGGCCGGAGCCCCAAAGATTCTAGAGAATGCAGAAGGTGCAAGAACAACTCCTTCAATTATTGCAATCTCAAAAACAGCGGAAAGACTTGTTGGACTATTGGCAAAGCGTCAAGCGGTGACCAATCCAAAGAACACAGTTTATGGAATTAAGAGATTCATTGGACATAGTTTTGATGAATCCGGAGTTCAAGCAGACCTTAAAACCGTTGCTTATGAAATTTCAAAAGCAGACAACAATGGAGTAAGTATTAAGATGGGAGATAAGAACTATACTCCTGAGGAAGTTTCAGCGATGATTCTTTCAAAAATAAAAGCAGATGTTGAAGCAAAGCTTGGCGAGAAAATCACTCAAGCTGTTATTACCGTTCCTGCATACTTCAATGATTCACAAAGACAAGCTACAAAGGACGCTGGAAAGATTGCAGGACTTGAGGTGATGAGAATTATCAACGAACCAACAGCCGCAGCACTTGCATATGGATTCAACAAAAAGAAAGATGAAAAATTAGCAGTCTTTGACTTTGGAGGAGGTACATTTGATATCTCAATTCTTGAAGTCGGAGATGATGTTGTTGAAGTTAAGGCAACAGATGGAGATCATAGATTGGGAGGACGTGACATTGACTACAAGCTTCTAAACTACATTGCTGATGAGTTCAAGAAGGAAAATGGAATTGATCTTAAGAAAGACCCTCTTGCAATGCAAAGACTTGATGAGTCAGCAGAGAAAGCAAAGATTGAACTTTCAACCGCAACAGAAACAGAGATAAACATTCCATTCATTGCAAACGATGATTCAGGACCAAGACACTTGGTGCTTAAGTTAACTCGTGCAAAATTGGAAGAAATTGCAGATGAATATGTTGAGCGTGCAATGCAAATCACAAAGCGTGCGATGGAGGCATCGCCATTCAAAGTTGGTGAAATCAATGAAGTAATACTCGTTGGAGGTCAAACAAGAATGCCAAAAATAAGAGAGGCTGTTAAGGCATTTTTTGGAAAGGAACCAAATCAAACTATTAACCCAGATGAAGTTGTAGCACTTGGTGCAGCAATTCAAGGTGGAGTTTTAGCTGGAGATGTAAAAGATATTTTGCTTCTTGATGTTATCCCACTATCACTCGGAATTGAGACTATGGGAAATGTAGCAACAAAATTAGTTGAGAGAAACACAACTATTCCAACATCTCGTTCACAAATATTTTCAACTGCAGCTGACAATCAGCCTTCAGTTGAGATTCACATTGTTCAAGGAGAGCGCGCACTTGCAAAGGACAACAAGTCATTGGGGCGATTTATTCTCGATGGTATTCCACCAGCACCTCGTGGAATGCCACAAGTTGAAGTTACATTTGATGTTGATGCAAACGGAATTCTAAATGTGAAGGCAAAGGAAAAGACTACAAACAAAGAGCAATCAATTAGAATTGAAGCAAGCTCAAGTCTTTCAAAAGAGGATATTGAGAAGATGAAGAAGGATGCAGAAATTTACGCAGCTGAGGATGAGAAGAAGAAAACTGAGATTGAAGCTCGTAACACAGCTGATAATATGATCTACACTGCAGAGAAGGCTATCAAGGAAAATAAAGAGAAGATTCCTGCTGAAGTTGTAACTGGAGTTGAGGAAAAAATTTCTGCACTCCGCGCTATTAAAGACGCCGGAGAATTGGAAGCTGTTAAAAAGGCAACCGAGGAACTATCAACTGAGATGTCTAAAATTGGTGAGGCGATGAGTAAGGCTGGTGCGACACCTGAAGGTGGTGCAGCTGACACTGGCGAAAATGCCGGAACAGAGGCAGGATCTGGTGATTCATCTGATTCTTCATCTGAAAAAGTAGAAGGAGAAAATGTTAGAGATGCGGAGACAAAGTAGTTAAACTATTTTTTACAAATCGCGCGTTTCTGCGCGAGCGAGTGTCTATCGTGCAAATATTGCACGAGGGACATTCGTCATACAATTAATAAATTAAAGGAGGGTCGTCCTCGAAAATCAAAACACAAAATGGCTAAAGATTATTACAAAACACTGGGAGTTGATAAAGGAGCAAGTAAGGATGAAATTAAAAAAGCATTCAGAAAACTTGCACATGAACATCACCCAGATAAAAATCCAAAGAACGCAGATAAATTTAAAGAAATATCTGAGGCTTATAGTACGTTGTCCGATGACAATAAACGTGCACAATATGATCAATTTGGCGATGCTGGTGCGAGCGGCTTTGGTGGCGGAGGATTCAATGGCCAAGGGCAGGGAGGATTTGGTGGTTTTGATTTCTCAGGTTTTCAAGGAGGGTTTGGGGGTCAGGGCCAGGGAGGATTTGGTGGTTTTGGAGGAGATGGAGTTGAGTTTGATTTAGGAGATATTTTTGGAAGCGTGTTTGGAGGTGGAGGAAGATCTGCAAAAAAACAAAGAAGAGGGCGAGATATTGAAATAGATATTGAGCTTGATTTCAAATCTTCTATTTTTGGAAAGGAGGAACAAATACAAGTTAGCAAAGATAGCACATGTAAGCATTGCGATGGAACGAGAGGGGGGCCAAATACTAAATTTGACGATTGTGCAACCTGCCACGGAACTGGAACTATTCATGAAATCAAACGAACATTTTTTGGTCAAATGCAAAACGCCGTGACATGTGATAAATGTTTTGGAACTGGTAAAGTTCCTAGAGAAAAGTGTCATGTTTGTAGAGGTGCGGGAACTACTCATAGTACTGAAACAATAAATGTGATAATTCCTCCAGGAATTAATCCAGGGGATGCACTGAAGGTGCAGGGAAAGGGCGAATCTGTAACAGGGGGCATTTCTGGAGACCTATTTGTAAAATTTCACATCAAAAAACATCCAAATATTGTCAAAGATGGATATAATTTGATATATCCGCTTGATATTAAACTGACAGATGCAATGCTTGGAGCTGATGTTAAGGTTGAGGCGCTGGATGGTGAATTAACTTTGACAATTCCCGCTGGAATTACCCACGGAGAAATGCTTAGAGTACGAGGGCGAGGAGTTCCAATGGACAACAGAGGGTCGCAGAGAGGTGATTTATTATTTAAGATTTCTATTAATATTCCAAAGAAATTATCAAGAGAATCTAAGAAGTTGCTGGAGGAACTAAGGAGGGAGGGGTTATAATAACACGACTTGATCAATAGGTATACTTAGAGAAACTGATTGCCACTACAGTATTGTGTTTAGTTAACCTTCAAGGGTGACACTGTTGATAAA
>CAJBHC010000022.1 GCA_903952785.1 uncultured bacterium
TATTGTTCAATTTCAATCAGGCGTGATGGAGAAGACAAGACTTATATCAAACGTTCTTCTTATTATACTATTAGCGGGTAACTTATACTTCTCTGTACAATATGTGCAAAATCTAAAAGAATCACAAGCCCCAGCAGTTGATAAAGGTGTACAAGAAGTTCTACAAATTAAAAATGCTAATTTCCTTTAATATAGTTACATATTCTGTATCAATATATCAAAAGCAAACATGAAGGTGTTTGCTTTTGTGGTCTTTAAATATCGTAATTAATTTATCCTTATGTAAGCTTTGTAGTATATCTAACTCCCACCAACATTATCAGTGCCAACACTATCCAAAAATATTCCATTCCTACAACGTACATAGAAATACTCGCAATCATAGGTACAACTAAAAAAGACATGTTTTTTGTCATTCTAAATAAACCAATATAGCCTGCATTTGTTGCTTTAACGTGCTTGAAGAAATAAGTCTCTGTTGAAACCTCGACAATACTTGCTCCAATTCTTGAAACAAATAGAATCACAGACCACAGTACTAAACTCTTTTCTGTTATAAAGGGAATTAAAGCAACAGAAAAAGCCATAATTAAAAATCCAACTATTAAAACCATTTTTTCATCGTGCTTTGCATCCTCAATCTTGCCAATTGGGATTTGGAAGATGATAAAAGGAAGTAAGGCAATACTCAAAATTATACCAACCTGCTCCCAATTAAAACCGATGCTTTGTATAAGATAAATTGGCATGTAAATTACCATCCAACAGTAAAAGAAACTAAGTAGGAAGTGGTCAATGAATACATCGTAAACATTTTTAGAATTAAAGAAGTGCGTAATAGTTTTTTGAATATCAATTTGGGGGTATTCTGGATCTTTGAATTTTCTAAAATTGAGTAAAATTATAAGAAGGAAGGGGATTAGAAATAGGGCAGACATTAAATAAATCTTCCAATATTCTGTACTTGTTGTTAAAACAAGGCCGACAATAACAGGGGTGATAATGGGGGATAGATTATACATAGTAAGGTACATTCCTCTGATGCTTCCTGTATAATTTTCTTCAGTGCTTTGTTCAAGAAATATATCAAGACAATAAAAAATTATTGGGCTTATTCCTTGCTGTATTATGAAGAATGCAAGTATTGCTGGAACCCATGAAATGGAGGCTATACCAAATAAGACCGCCATCTCCACAGCTGTTAACATTACAATTAATCTAAAGTTTCCTCTTCTTCTTAAATATTTTGGAACTAAAAGAAACATTGTAATGTTTATTATGGCTCCAACAATGTAGACCAGAGCCATCTGTGTTGATGTCAAAAAACCAGAAAGAAAGCTAGAGTTTATAAAATAAACCAGATACATGTGAAAAGATAGTAGAAGCACAGAAACAAGAAGGGTTAGCAAAACATTTAATGTTTTGACTTTATTTACAATTAGATTCATGCATCTATTCTAACAGAAAACTAGACACAAATCATCACCGGGATAATGATAGGTTTCTTTGCTGTTTGTTGGAATAGGAATTTGCCCAATTCTTCTGAGACAACGTCTTTAACATAATCAATATTTATCGGGTGAGACCCTTGAGTTATTTGCTCGATACAACCCTTAACAAGATATCTTGTCTCTCTTAGGAGCTCTTGTGATTCACGCAAATAGACTGAACCACGGGAGATAATATCAGGAGACTTCTTAAGTTTTCCAGTTGAGGCGTTAATTAGTGCAATAACAACGAAGATTCCATCTTGTGAAAGGATTTGTCTATCGCGGATAACAACATCTTGAATATCTCCAATTGTGAATCCATCAACCATCACAGTGTTGTTCGGTGCCTTAGTTCCAAGTCTTACAATCTTTTGCCCTTCATTTTGAATTTCAATAACAGTTCCATCATCTGGTACTATTACATTCTCTTTAGGAACACCTAGGTTCTCTGCAAGCTCCGCGTGAAGTCTTAACATGTAGTGGTGTCCGTGAATTGGAATGAAGAACTTTGGGCGAAGCTTTCTATGTAGCCATTCAATTTCTCCTCTGTTTCCGTGTCCAGTTGAGTGAATATAAACATCGGATGTTCTATAGTGAACAATTCTAGCTCCAAGTCTTGCGATATTATCCTTAAGCTTTTGAACAGCTTTTTCATTTCCTGGAATAATAGAAGAAGATAGAACGACGGTGTCTCTATCTGTAATTCTAAAGTTTTTTATACTGTTAGTTGATGCACGCATTAAGAATGCAAATTCATCTCCTTGCGCACCGGTAGCAAGTACTACAATTTTATCTGGTGGATATTGTTCAATCTCAGCACCGCTAATTATTGTACCGTGACTTATCTTTAACATCCCAGCTGCAATAGCGATGTCAATGTTGTTCTTCATGCTTCTTCCTTCAATAATCAATTTCTTGCCAAATTTCTCACACGCCATAATAACGTGTGCAATACGGTGGAAGTGTGAGGCGAACATTCCCATAATTAATCTTCCTTTTGTTGCTCTAATTATTTCCTCCAAGTTTTCATGAACAATATAATCAGGAGTAGAGAAACCTGGGTTTTCAATGTTTGTAGATTCACCCATGAAAAGCAGAACGTTTTTACCGTCAAACAAATCATAATTCTTCTCCTCTTCTTTTGTTACAACTTCGTTTCTGTGATCTAGCTTGAAGTCTCCAGGGTTCACAATCATTCCATAAGGAGTCTTTATGATTACACCCATAGAATCTGGAATACTGTGATTAACTCCAAAGAATTCTACACTCATGTTTCCAAGCTTTACTGATTCTCTGTCTCTTTCAACAATCTTATAATCAACTGGTGGAAGATGAGGGAATTCTGATTGACGCTTCTTAATCATTAAAGAAGTTAAGTTTCTTGTGTAAAGTGGGGGATTACCAATTCTATCCATTATAAATGGAAGACCTCCGATGTGATCCAAGTGACCGTGAGTAATAATTATTGCTCTAATTTTATCCTTTCTCTCTTCTAGGTATTTGGTGTTAGGAAGAATGTAGTCAATTCCTGGTGTATCAGTATCCTTGAATTTGAAACCAGCATCAATAATTACGATGTCGTTTCCTATCTCAATAAGTGACATGTTCATTCCGATCTCCTCAACTCCTCCAAGAGGGATGATTCTTATGTTTTCGCCAACTGGTGGAATGTGTAAACTCTCAGGTGCCTTTTGAACATCTGATGCGTTAGCAACAGTTCTCTTTGTTGGGTCAGCTTTCTTGTGTCTACTAATCTGAGTTCTTCTCTTTGGGCCTCTTGGTGGCATTCCAGGTCCTTGTTGTGCTGCATGTTGTGTAGTGTGTGGACCTTGTAGGCCCTGTTGAGGACCATGGGGTGTTTGATTATTGTTGTAAGGACGAGGTGCTTGAGAAGGCATCTGTGTTCTTATTGATGCTGGGCTTGCTGGTCTTACAGGAGATCCTGTTCCAACAGCTCGTTCAATTGCCTTGTCAAAGCTATGATCCTGGTTGTTACTTTGTTCTTGACTTCTACTGTCTTCAGGTCTATCTGTATTATTAGATGCGTTTATTACCTGTTGAAAAGGTTTAACGATTTGTGGCCTTGAATTGTATGTGTTTCTGTAGTTCATGTTTTTATTGTTTATATTTTGATTTGTTTTTTTACCTTTTGTTTTAATCGTTCTGTGCTTCCGCTTCCATATTTGTTGTTTCTGTTTTGATTAAGAATCTCCAAATATTTTCTGTGTCTGTGTACCATTCGTTAATATTTGCAAATCTTTCTGATGAATAATTTAAATTGCCAATCTTTATGTTTTTGGCTCTACCGGATGTTAAGTAAATGTAATCTGGAGAGTAAAGGAATATTGCTGGTATGTCTTTGTTTATTTCCGCTTCTATATCTTTGTAAGCCTCTAGTCTTGTGTCATTATCCGTACTGCTTCTTGCCGTATCTAGTAGTTTGTCAACTTTAATGTTTGCGTAAAGGGCGATGTTTAGCCCTGGATCATTTCTTTGCGAAGAGTGCCAGAATGGATACAAATCCAGATCTCTATTTATAATATTTCCAAAGAGCAAGGCGCTATACTTACGAGGTCTTATAACTTTTTGATTCAAATCCGCTCCATCAAATATCTCTATGTCAACTTTTGCCCCAATCTTTGCCCATACTTTTTGAACCTCTATTGCAGTTTCTTTGAGCTCAGGAATGTTTGATGTTGACAGGGTGAAGGTGAGTTTTTGAGTACTGATTGATTTACCTTTTTTTGTTTCTTTAATCATCAATCCTTCATTGTCCATTTTCCATCCAGCATCAGTTAATATCTTTTTGGCCACGTCTATGTTTGTCGTATCTGTGTTTATCACTTGTTTATTTTTAATATCATTATTTTTTTCAGATTCAGTTTGTTGATTATATGGAATTGGTCCATTTGCCGGTGTTGCAAATCCACTGAAGACGTCTTGGATGAGAGTATTTTTATCTATTGCAGTATTTAGTGCTAGTCTCACTTCTTTATTTAACAAAACTGGAGCCTGACTTTGATTAAAGAAAATTGCAAAAAGTCTTGGTAGGGTTGTTTTAATGGCATGATTTTTATCGTTTGCGATATTTCCTACATTTGCTTTTATTGCAGTTGCTGGAGTAATTCCACCAAGGCCATCAATTGAACCTTTATTGTATGCGCTTATAACTTCATCTTCGTTCTTATAAAATTTGACAATAAAGTTTTTGATGAAAGGTTCTCCTTTTGCGTATTTTGAGAAAGACTCAAGAGTGTACGATTGATATAATCCAGAAGAGTCTCTTGAGGAAGATTTAATTTTGTAAGCTCCGGCACCAATTGGCTCTCTGTTGAATGCGCTTATATCGAAAGCTTCATTCTGAATGTTTGACCAAATATGCTTTGGTAGGATACCGATAGTTAGATTTTCTATAAACGGTGCATAAGGTTTTTTTAGTATAAATGAAATCTCTGTAGGGCTATCTTTTTGAATCTTTACTCCACTCCAATTTAATGCTTTTGGGCTTTTGATCTCAGTATCTAACGCTTTTTGTATTGTAAATTCAATATCATTGGTTGTAAGGGGTGAGCCGTCGTGAAAAGTTAAATTATCTTTTAATTTAAAATCATAAGTTAAGCCATCTTCTGAAACAGTGTATGATTCAGCAAGTTCAGGAGTTAACTGACCATCGGCGGACGCTTTTAGAAGTCCTGCGTAGATAAGTGAGGTTAGATCTTTGTCTGCATCTGTGTAGCTTAAAAGGGGATTAATGAATCTAGCGTATCCAACTATGCCTTCAGTATAATTCCCGCCATGCACAGGTTCTGTGACTGTGAGGGTTTTGTTTAATTCACCTAGTATTGTAAGTCCACTTAATATAAAGACAACCAAGACCACTGAAAATATTATTTTCTCAGTAATGTTAAAAGCTTTAATTGCTTTTTTGATTATACCTATTGTTCCGGTTCTGCCAGTTGTTTTCAAAAGATTTGGTTTATCAGTTCGATCATCCTCTTCCTTTTGAGAGATTTCTTTTGTATTTTCGTTCATTTATGTTTTCGCGTTTTAGATTTTTTCTATAAATTTAAGACAAAACAGGCCAATCCTGAGTTTGTTGAAGAAACAGTAGAAATTGTGTAAAAAACCTATATCGATCGGAATCCACAGAAGAGCCTTACCTATGCAAGGCGCAGAGCTATAATTGCAGATGCAACAAACAATAGTACGAGGACAATTGTTGCAGTAAATAGGAATTTTTCAAAACCACGTCTGGTTCTCCAGCTTGAAACAGTGTCACTTCCGCCAAATGCACCTCCTGCGCCAGCTTCTGAGTGTTGTAACAGTATAAAGACCGTTAGTAAAACGGCTAGCACGATTTGTATAATAGAGAGTATTGAGCGGATATCCATCGTTGGAGACAGTATAGCAGATATGCAAGAGGAGTCAATAACCTGTATAGTTAACCATATGGGGTGACTGTATAGTTAACCATATGGGGTGACATTCTGGA
>CAJBHC010000023.1 GCA_903952785.1 uncultured bacterium
AAAATCGAGAAAGATAATTTGGTTGTACTCAATTTAATTCTCATTTTACTTTTTTACGAACGGGAGTTGAGCTGGCGGTCAGTGGTGCTTTTGCTTGTGATGTAGTAGCTTGAATCTGATTTCCCTTATCTGATGTGTCTGTTCCGTTATTGTCATTATATACAGGACCTACTTGAATAATCATGTTAGTTGAAGGTCTATAGAGTATTGCTTGCAAATTTTTGGAATAGACCAAGAGAGTGTCTCCATTCTCAACATTCTTGAAGAATGGTTGGCCTGCCACCTTACTCTTATCAGTTACAGTTACCACACTTGGTGATTCATCCGTTGGAAGTTGCATAAGCTTTGCTACTTGAGCAATAATCTTGGTTGTTTGTTCTTGTGCAACTTGATCAGGGTTCTTCTTTAGAGATTGATTTTGGGAATATAGATAGTAGCTTAGACCATAGCCACTAAGGGCGATGAGTACAACAGTAATTACTAATATTTTTGTTTTATTTTGCAAAAGAATTTTCATGTGATTATCATTAAATTACCGGCAGTGTATCAGTATTAGTAGAATCAGGAGTTTCAGGTATAGCTTGAGGTTCAGATGGCGCAACAACTTCTGCGGTTGGGATGATTACAGGAGGAGCCTCTTGTGGTGTAGTTGTCGCTTGCATTTCTGTTATTGGGTCAGAGGTTGTAGCTATTGTAACTTCTGTCGCTATTGCAGAATCAGTAGTTGAAGCCAATGTTGAATCTGTACTTGATGCCGTAACGCCATCTATTGAATTTACAACTGGATCTTGAGATATGATTGGATTAGAAACTTGAACTGAGCTTGTCACCGTTCCACCGGCATTTAATAAAATTTGCTTGAATTGATCCTTTGTAACACAAACCTCATCGGCACAAATTTTATCCTGAATATACAACTCGGCGACAAATAAAGATTTTATATTGGCAACACTAGAAACAATTTTACTATTCAAATCCTGTATAGCACCAACAATATATGGAATAAATCCTGAATACGAGAGTTGGTAATTACCTCCATTATCAGTTGAGACTAGATCCGGGAAAAGTGGTAGGACTTCTTGGGCAATGAAACCGATGTACTTTGCAGAGGATGAAGACTGCGAGTCTGATATCCAATTATATGTTACAGGACGAAGTGCAACAAGTTTATCTAATGCAGTGGAAGATGTGCTTGAGGAAGCGAGTGTTTGAATATTAGTCTTAAGTCTTTCATCCGATGAACAACTTAGACCTCCAACATTCGCTGGGTCTAGAGAACAGGTGTTGGCACCTGCTTTGAAGTATGCGATTGTTCCAGTGGCTACTTTTTCAATATGGAGGGTGTAGGCAGGAGAGGTGGTGCCAATGCCAACATTACCACTACCACCTATCACAAACCTATCAAATGTCCCTAATGCAGAAGAAGAAGCAATTGAAAATCTCCCACCGTTACTCACGTCCATTCCCATTGTCCATTTATAGGTTGAACTGACTGAACCAGAAAAACCAATGGCTGCTTTCGTTGGTGAAAAAATATCAAGAATATTATTTGGGTTAGGGGTACCTATGCCGACTTTAC
>CAJBHC010000024.1 GCA_903952785.1 uncultured bacterium
ATCATTGATGAAATATATGACTTTTTAATTCCTCACCTAAATGTTTATTCTTTTTTACCAGGCATGGTGGCACAAAATGGTATTACAGGTAATATAGGTGATAGAAAAAATGTAACAGAATATTTTATAAAAAGATTTGGAAAGCATGTTTTTAATGACGATCTTTTTCAAAAATAGGCCCGCCCGCATCAAAAACTCAAAAAAGCTAGTTGGAATTTAGTGCATCAATATTGTTTTGAATAGTTGTAACTGTATTATTTTATAAAACCATAAATTAATGATTACTACCTAATAATTAAAGTGAATCTATGTCTTTTTGTACCAAAGCTTTCTTTTTCATAACACTATTACTGTAGTCACATGTAGCGCCACCTGTACCATAATATTTACAAGCAGCCCTAGCTTGAGAGCTGTATGAATCCCCAACAGCACCCAAATCAGTTAAATACATTGCAGACGCTAAAAATGCATCTTGAGGGTTCCACGGACTCGCGTCATAGCCTAAAGAATTTTTTAAACGACTTGTAAACATTGCCCATGTTGATGGAATAAACTGAGCTGGTCCCATTGCCCCTCCCCAACCTTTTGGATTTTTATTTTTATCATAATCCGGTATCCAACAAGAGACTCTAGTCTTCGAATAATCAAGATTTATCTTATTGACGATACCTAAGAATACGGGAACGTCTCGGGTTGGATGCATAACTCTTATTTTAGGACTACCTGTATTGATTCCCTTACCAGACCCACTCACCAAATCTGTTAGATAACATTGACCCACATTTGAGCCAAGATCAGTTTCTTGTTTAATCACAGCCAATAAAAATACAGGATCCACCCCCGTTTTAGTAGATGCCTCTTTTGCATAAGCGAGGGCAGTACCAAAATTTATTTTCTGAGAAGTACCAGCGAGTGGGAATAATGCGTTTCTAATCTCATTAGCCCTCTTTGTCTTATTACTAATTACCGTCTTATAATTCTGTTGTTCACTCTTGTTTAAACTCAACAACTTCTTTTTATCAGCTTCAAGCTTTTTAATCTTAGCCTGCTCCTGCTCCACATTAATCTTAGCGTCAACCTCTTTATCACGCTTTTCACCTAGCTCCTCTTTTACAACTTCATTACTTTTCTTTGCACCCTTAACATTAGTCAAATGCAAATTTAGGGATTGCTTTATTGAGCTGAAGTTATCAAGATCTATGAAAAACTCTGAAATATTTTTATTACTCAAAAAAGATTCGGCAACAGAGAGATCATCCAATTCCTTTGTTCTTTGAATTATCTGTGCCATAGACTCTTGTCCTGCGTTAATTCTCTCAGATAACGCCGTAATTGTATTAGTTTTAACAACAATATCCTTTCCTAGATTCTTTATCGAAATCTCATGAGCTTTAATTTTAAGTTGAGCCTGCTTAATCTTTGCATCAAGAATAGCAATGTCTCGAGAAATTGAGGCACCTTCTTGTTGTTTACTATCCAAAATCTTTTGTTGATCTTTTATCTCCTGTTCAATACCTGCAAGTTCAGCCCTTAGTGTTGCCTGTTGTTCTGCGGTTAGAACAGTTTGAGAAAAAGAAATTTTAGGAATAAAATAAAATAAACCAAACGAAGCAATAACCAAACATATCAAAGATACTGATTTAAACATCGTTAATTTAGAAGATAAAGACAAGAAGATATTGCAGACATTTTCACGTACCTTAGAAAATAACATATACATCATATTATAACCGTTACACTCAAAAACTCCAAATTAACGGGCTGAGTTCAACAACAATCCCTACATCCACATGAATCTCTCTTTATCAAGCTTGCTTGGGTCAATTAAAAGAAGAGTTTTGTCTCCAACCATTTCTAATATAGGATGTGTCACTCTATGCTCACTTCCAGCAAAACAACTTACGCCTTTCCATCCACCAAAGTTTGACAAATCTTTATTATCATAATTTAGACATATTTCCCCTTTGGTTTCCATGATATTATAATCTTTTATCATCATTAGAACACTCGCAGCTACTTTTTTAGGATCAACTGTTCTATTAAAGCCAACAGGGTTGCTTTGTATATGCCAATCAAGAGCGTGATGCGCAACTGATCTTCCAAAGAAGCTAATTACCTTGTCTTCTCCCTCTTCTTCCTTAAGTTCTTTTAAATATTTTATATCATTATCTGCTGATATTGAATGTTCTTTTGAAAAATTAATCCTCCATTCTAGTCTTTCTTTGTTTTTATTCTCATGCCAATCCATAAAATTATCTATCTCTTCATGACTTTGACAAATTAATTTCACAAAAGAAACTAAATCTCTAGGTTGGCCAGAACCTATACACTCCTTTTCAATCAAAGCCTCCACCAGTAGATGTGAAATATTTCCGTACTTGTTTTTTAAGACACGATGATTATTGAATAAATATATAGCTCTCATAAAATTATTTATTTTGGAAAGACCTGTAATATCTTGTTCAATTTTTCCGCTTAAATACAGATCTTCAATTATTTTTGGGTGTGCATCTTGTCCAAATATACAAAGATTAGCAAACATATCGACAGATTCCTTATCAGTAAATCCCAAGCTTTTAATCTGGCTTTCTAGTCTTTTTTGAGACATTTCCTCAAGATTTTTGAGCCAAACATTAGCATCCTCAGAATTACCCGCTTTTTTATCAGACCAAATAGAATCAAATACATCCTGATAATCTACTCCTTCTTCCTCCCATCCCTCTGAATCTCGCCTTCCATCATCTTCTTTACCTAAAAAAGGTATTCTTTCATTGCTTGTTGTGTCCATCAATTCTTCCCTATTCTCATAATATTTAGACGTTCCACTTGCCATATCGTGCCAAAAAGAAACTAGTGTTTTATATACAGAAGGCTTCATGTCGCCTAGATAAAAAGGTTTTTGATCTGGGTCTGGTTCATGTTTTTTCATTAATATCTCAATATTATCAATGAAATCTTCAAATCTTTTTTTATCATTTCTATACTCAAATCTAAACCACGACCCAAGATTTCTTGAAGCCTCCCTTATGTGACCGTCTGAGTTTTCCAAGTTCCCTAAGATAAATTTATAAATTTCTGTAAAGTTTTTAGCCCTTACATACAGAACCGGTAATTTTAAGCCGGAAAGTACAGCTAACTTATGTGGAATATCTTTTATATTTTCAAAATCATTAACTATTTCAAAGATGACATCTTCATTGTTTTTAGAATACGCCCTATTATTATGATACAACTTTTCTATCTGCTTTTTTGCAAGTTTAAAGTCTTCTTTTTCTCCTGTTTTCAAGATCTCAAACAATCTCTCTATTTCCTTTTTAAATTCATCTTTTGTCATTTTTATATTTATTTACAATCCAGCTCATTATTTATATAACTCCACCACCTACTTTAACTTCCCCTCCAATAGAAGGATAATAGCATTAAGTTCCCTAATGTCTAAGCGCCTAGAATCAAGCACTTTCTTAGAAAAATACTTATCATATTCTTCTTTATCTCCACGTTTTTTCTTATCAACATATTTTGATTCAAATTCTTTCTTACACCAGAGAGATGTCTTTGTTGAAAATTCAATACTAGACTCCAGAATAGAAAGTAATAGTGCCTCAATGCAAGGAGTATTTTCAATCAAAATCATTCCCCTATTTTTTGCTTCCTTTCTGGCTTGATGCATTTCTTCTGCCTTCTTATCATTATCCAAGACAACAACTCTCTTTTCAAAATCCCCTGGAACTTTATCTGCATCAATTACTACATCCACCGCCGTACCACCTTTACCTTTTCTAATAGTAACAGCGATGTTTGTATTGTATGAATACAAACCCTTAATATGTCTCAGAAACATCTCCTCGCACATTCCCTCACCGTACACAAGTAAGGTTCTATTTGCCACACGTCTTTTCTTTTTAAACGGATTGGTTCTAGACATTAATTTTTACATTTTAGGAACTGCTCCATACGCACCAGCAATATACTTTGTATAATAATTATCATCAGCTCGAACACCAGACACCTCATCTAAACGCCAAGACTCACTCATTCCTTTTTCATTCTTTTCAACAAGTGTTATTTGGTATTTATCTAACTTACTTAAAATATAGTGATTATGTGTACTAAAAAGAAGCTGAGCATTTTTCTCATTTGTATTTGGGTCAATAAATAAATCAAACAAGGCTATCATCATCTCTGGATGTAGGTTAACATCAAATTCATCAAGTACCACAACCCCGCCGTTACTAATAGCCTGTAAAACATGCTTTAAAAGTATAAACAATTGCTTAGTGCCAGAAGATTCATATTGAATTGGCAACACCTCTTTTTGATCACCAAACGAGTGAAGGACATTAACCATCATTGAAATTCCGCCGTCTTGTTTTTCTTTCTTGATTTCAAAGGAATTTAGACCCAAATCAAAACGTGCAAGTAATTTTTCAGCTTCTTTTTTCAAAGACTCCTGTTCACTGAAAAAGTCTAAGACCTCTGCTAATTGTTGACCACGATTAATAAACATATTATCTCCAATCCATCCAGCTTCGCTAACATTTGTTTCTACAGAACGCCAGAAATTAACTATTTCCTGACTCTCTTTGTGATTTAGACGCATAGCAACACCTATAATACTTGCATTTGAACGTATTAGATTTTCAAATCTCTTAGGGAGATTAAAATTATTACCCTCAAAATCATAGGACTTGGTTATGCTGTTCCATGTTCGTAAAAAAATCTTTTTACTAGATTTCTTCTCTTTTGCCATACTGACTAATTTAAGTTCTTCTGAAATAATCTTTGTCTGATCAAGAATAAAACTATAAGTATAAACGCCTGTTTCAACTTCAAAGACAACAGAAATTTCCGCTGGTTTATTTTTATATTCACCGAACATAAATGGACGGAAGTTAATCAAAGACTGCGGATCTAGATTAAAAGAATCAATTATGAACCACTTCAGAAAAGGAAGTGTTTTTAACAAATTTGTCTTTCCAGAGGCATTTCCACCTATTACAGTCTCAACTTTTGAAAGACGCGTTCCTGATGGAGCTTTACAATAGCCATTATTTTGTGGAGCATTGTCATTTACCAAAAAACTTAAGGTGTTTGACTCACCAAAAGAGTAGAAATTTTTACAAGATATTGAATGCAACATGTTTTTAAATGTTATTAATAACATTGGAATAATAGCGTATTATTTTACTTATTGCAAGCGTTTGAACATATTCTTGTATATAATGACACAAAACTATCTCTTTTAAGCTATTTTAAGCATCAAAACAACCCGCTTAAAGGCGGGTTGTTTTGATTTTAGTTTATTATGAGAATTATTACAGATTACTCAGCGTCACCCTCCTCATCATCCTTCTTTCCCTTCTTATCTGTTACTTCAATTGCTGACATATCAATCTCTGTAGGAGCTTCAACCTCATCTTCTTTTGCCTCTGCAACAAGAGCGATAACTTCATCTGCGTCTGTCTTAAGTGTGACTCCAGATGGGAGCTTAATGTCCCCGGCATGAATTTGTGAATCAAAGTCAGCAAGAGAAGATATATCTACCTCCAAGTTATGAGGAAGATCCTTAGGCATTGCCTCAATCTCAACTTCATAAAGAACCTTAACAAGGTTACCTCCCAAGGTCTTAACGGCCTCTGAGACCCCTACAAACTCCAATGGAATAGCGATCTCAACCTTCTTACCCTTCTCAAGCACATAAAAATCAACGTGTCTTATTTTGCCCTTAACAGGCTCTCTGTCTATCTCATGTATTAGAGTATCATGCTCTACTCCCTCATATGAAAGAGTAACAACAGTTGATTCTCCAGCCTCCTTCCAAACTTTTAATAATTCAATCTCATTGACCCAGATTGGTGTTGATTCTGCCTTTGGACCATAAAATACTGCAGGGACTTTAGCATCCTCCACAGTTTTACCGCCTTCACGCTTTTCTGTAATAAGCTTTAACATAGTGGAGCTATTATATCTATTTTTAACGAATTTGCAATGCCCCCCCTTGCTTCAACCTACACCCCAGTACTTTATCAGACAATAAAACAAAACCCCCAAGAAGTTATTTCCTGAGAGTCCTGTATTATGTTAATCAACTTACACCAGATGATTATAAGTATAAATTACTTAACAACTATTTTGTTTTCATAACCTCCTTTGTCTGTGCACCAACAACCCCTGTTGCTGGAATTCCATTATCTTGTTGGAATTTAACCACAGCTTGTTTTGTCTTCTCCCCAAAGTAGGTTGACTCATTACCAGGTGATCCAGCCTCGCCTGGAGTTTCATTAACTACATATCCTTTTGTATTTAGATATTTCTGTAGTGCCGCTACACCACTCTGCACTGACCCCTTCTGTAGATTTAAAGCTGATTTAATAGCTGAGTAAATTGCTGAGGGTGATGAGAACATTGATGTATAAGGAGCAATAAAATCAAAGTTTGCATTTGCTGTTTGATTTTTGGTCATTGGCAAAGTACATGTCAACGCTCTTCCACTACATACGTCACCATCATTCCATCCAGCAAATTTAACTTTTGAAGGATCAGTAATTGTGACAGTAACTGTTGCAGAAGAACCCGCAGGATATGAAGTTCTTCCCATAGGTGTAACAACTCCGTAAGAAGCAGCTGCTCCAGCTTTGGTTACTACTAGATCGTAAGTTCCTGTTGCACCTGGTGTTGTAGCTGGAGTTACATTAGGAGCCACCACCGGAGTTGCACTTGGAGTTACCGCCGGAATTACATTTGGAGTCGTATTAGGAGCTACAATTGGAGTGAGGTTACTTGAGTTTGTAACTGGTGTAAACAAAGCATACATTATAACATTAGTATCTAAAACAAAGTTACAATTTACACCTTGATTATGACACTTTCCACTATTCCAAGCAGACTGACTATTTAGTCCGTTATTACTCCAACCAATAAATTGATAACCAGCATTTGGTACAGCCGTCATTGTTACAAGTGTTCCAGCCTGATACGATCCAACAACAGTTCCATTAATAGTTCCCCCATTTGGATTAACCGTTTCAAGTCCAAGTGCATAATCATGAGGCGCTTTAACGGCAACGAGTTTGTTGAAATCATATTTAGTATTCGTGCCACCTGCAGGCAGGGCTTTAAATACGGCTTCCGTACCCATATTATCTTGATTTAAGTCGAAGCTACATACTGGATTTCCTCCAGCACATGGACCAGCTCCAAACCAAGTGAGGAATATTGAATCTGGACCTGGTTTGGCGGTAAGGGTCATGCGTGTACCAGCCGGATATGTTCCAGTTACGCTTGTATTTGATGCCGTTGTCTTTACAGCGTTTTGAGTTCCACTAATTGAGCCACTTGAAGAAACTGAGTCTGGCGCATTATTTAGATATGTTGTAAATCTGTACTTAGTGCTACTTTGAGTAGGGGTAGAAGTGGTATTTGCAGCAACTGCAGTATTTGTTAACGCTGGTCTTGGATTTCTACTTGCTGTTGAATTTTCCGATTTATCAAAAACGGCATTAGCAACTTGATCCTCTGTTATAGTAAACTGATATTTCATACTCTTTCCAGATGCTCTTCCATTGTTCCAACCTGAAAATAACGATCCACTAGCTGGCGTAGCTTGAAGAGTGACTAGAGCACCTTCATTGTATACACCTCCTCCAGTAACGGTACCGTATCCAGTCCCTGAGGTCGACGTTATTAATCTGTATGTTGATCCAGCTGACACGTCATCAGCAAGACACTCTGCGGTGAGTACCGGCCTAGTTATCGGACCAAAATATCCGTTTGCTGGAGATATACCTCTTGCCGCCTGATATGACGCAAGGGCAGTCCTAAGTGTTGGACCAAAAATGTCACCCGCGGTGGATGTAAGGAAGCCAATCCTTGCTAAAAAACTTTGCAAATTAACTAGATCATTAGTTGTAGGATCATTGACGGCTCCAACTGTTAAATTGCTAGTAAAAGTACACTCAGCCTGCGACGCTGCTTGTACTTGTGAAATAGCTGTAAAGCCAAATGTGAATATGGCAAGCAAAATGAATAAAAAACGATATATTTTCATGAATGAATAAATTACTTAATAAAACCAATAATACCTTTTTATTATACTCTTTTAAATTTTGGGACACTATGATGTTATCCACACTCAATTATTAATTTTATTAATAATCCCTTTTGTTGCGCAGAATAAATCGTGATAGGATTATGTTAAATGACAAACTTGATGGAACGAGATTCTAATTCAGATATTTCGCGTAATATGACTCAAAAAAATAATAACCCCTATATTAGTATTATTCTGCCATGCCTAAATGAAGAAAAGGGATTGCCTGTATGTATTGAATCCATAAATCGCATTGCTCAAAAGGAAGGTCTAGACATAGAAATTCTTGTCGTTGACAATGGATCTACAGACTCATCAATAAAGATAATTCAAGATTTATCCACAAAATTTTCCTATCTAGCCCTAGAGCAAGAAGACGTAAAAGGTTATGGGTCAGCATATTTACACGGTCTCGCAAAAGCTCGAGGAAAATATATCTTTATGGCAGACGCTGACGCAACATATGATTTTGAAGATATCCCTAAATTTATTAAAAAATTAGAGGAAGGCAATGATATGGTCGTCGGGAACAGATTCAGCGGAATGATGGATTCAAATTCCATGACCTTTCTTCATAAATGGGTTGGCAACCCCATTCTATCGTCCTTAGTCAGACTATTCTTCAAGATAAAGATTCACGATATTCACTGTGGAGCAAGAGCTATTTCCAAAGAAGCGTATCAGAGACTCACTCTCTATACCCTAGGGATGGAATTTGCGTCAGAGATGATAATTAAAGCGTCCAAAGCCAAGTTAAAAATTGTGGAGATTCCTATCAAATACAGAATGAGGATTGGTGAATCTAAACTAGAAACTTTTTCCGATGGGTGGAGACACCTAAGATTCATCTTACTTTACTCCCCCATTGTAATCTTTCTAATTCCAGGTCTATTACTTTTTTTAGCTGGATTAATATCGATGTTAATACTATACATAGGAAGTTTTTCACTATTTGGAATAACATTATATTTTCACCCAATGTTTTTGTCTTCACTCTGTATAATATTGGGGTATGAACTAATCTTTTTCACTGGATTTTCTAAAATCTATGCAGTAACGCACCTTGGTGATACAGATAAAATCATTGAAAAATTATTCAAATTTTTGACATTAGAAAAAGCTATCATGCTCGGTGGTATAATTGCCGTAGCGGGAGTTGCATTATTTATAACGATTTTTATACAATGGGTCGGAAGCAACTTATCTGGATTAGATCAAACAAAAAATCTAATAGTCGCTCTAACCCTTGCTATAATTGGGATACAAACAGTAATGGGATCGTTTATGTTGAGTATTTTGGGTATAAAGGAAAAATAATTAACCATGAAAATTGCAATATTTCACAATTATTTAGACAATATAGGCGGAGCAGAGATTGTGGCGCTCACTCTAGCCCGCGCGTTTAATGCCGATGTTTATACAACCAATATAGATACAGAATACATAACCAAAATGGGTTTTGAAGATGTATTACCAAGAATAAAATCTCTAGGAAAAATACCCAAAAAAGCGCCCTTCAAACATCAATTTGCTTTTTGGAAATTTAGAAAACTAAACCTAGGTAATCAATATGATTTTTATATCATCGCTGGAGACTGGGCTCTCTCTGGTGCTGTGAATAATAAGCCTAATATGTGGTATGCACATGGTCCAACAAATGAACTGTGGGAATGGAAAGAGTATATTAAAAAAACAATGCTCAAGCCGTGGCAAAGACCAGCTTTTGATATGTGGGTTTTTGTTAATAGGATATTATCAAAGAAATACATTAAACAAGTCGGGGTATTGGTATCTAATTCAAAAAATTCACAAAGCAGAATAAAAAGATATTATCAAAAGGATGCAACCATAATCAACCCTCCGATTGATACATCCAAATATTGCAATAATGGTGATAGTGGATATTGGCTTTCCGTAAATAGACTGATTCCTGCTAAAAGAATAGAGCTACAAATAAACGCATTCAAAAATAGCTCAAGAAAATTGATAGTGGTTGGGAGTTATGAAAAGGGTGCTGATCAATTTGAAGGATACAAAGGTACGATTGAAAGTTTAATAAAATCTTCTGAGGCAAATATTGAAATTATCCACTGGGTAACAGATGAAGAGCTCAAGAAACTATATTCTGAATGCAAAGGTTTTATTACGACATCGATGGATGAAGATTTTGGAATGACTGTGGTTGAAGCAATGGCCTGCGGCAAGCCGGTAATTGCACCAGATGAAGGAGGTTATAGAGAAAGTGTTCTAGACAATGAAAACGGGATATTAATAGACAGTATTGATAGTGATAAACTACGCGACGCCATAGATCGTATTGAAAATAATCTAGCTGTAAATAAAGATAGGTATGTAAGAACAAATAAAGATAGGTCTAAAAAGTTTGATGTAGAGAGCTTTATCAATCAAATTAAGTCAAAAATCAATCAAAATTAATCATTATAATAATAATTTTAAAGCTATGAATGAAAAAATAAATATTTTTTTTGCTTGTGATTCAAATTATGTAATGCCGTTAGCTGTTTCTTTAACGTCTGTTTTTGAAAATAATCTTAAAGCAGATTTAGAAATATATATACTACATTCTCCCCTTTCAGAAACACAGAAGCAGATTTTAATAGACTTAGCAAGATCTTATAATCAAAATATTTATTTAATCCAAGTTAGTGAACATTATTTTGAAAATGCTCCGATATTTGCATGGTCAAAAGCAGGATATTATAGACTATTGATTAATGAGTATTTACCAAAAAATTTAAAGAAGATCATATATTTCGATTGTGACACCATAATTAATAAACCACTTAATGAATTATACAACTTAACTTTTGATGGTCATTATTTAATAGCCGCTGAAGAAAATCAACCATCATACATGACCAATCTAGGCCTTAATCCAAATGATTCATATTTTCAAACCGGAGTGATGTTAATTGATTTAGAAAAATTTAGAGAGCTAGTTGACTATGCTAAGGCATCTGAAGTCATATATAAGCTAAAAGGTAAGTCTTTCATGATAGATGAAGCTGTTTTTAATACAATATTTTACAAAAAAATCAAACCATTAGAACAGAAATACAATAATTACTATGTCACTAGCTTTAAGAGAAGTAGGTTTAATCGACTATTCAACATTGAAGATAAAAAAATGATAAATGAAACTCATGTCTTTCATTTTATAAACAAACCTTGGAATAAGTTTTATTCTGAATCATGTGAAAAAATATGGTATAAATATCTTTTGTTATCCCCATATAAGGATCTATATAATAGCAGATTTGGCACTTTCAAATATAAGATACTTAGAACAGGTATCATAAAAACCTTTATTGGTAAGATTTCAAGCCAAAAACACCAAATAGATGTTTTTATCAAAAGATATTTACCAGAAAAAATATATAGCATGCTTATAAATTTTTATATTAAGAATATTAAAAATGAACTAAAACGTGTTCCAACAATAACAGAATTATGAAATTAATCGAACTTAATAATATTTTTATCTTCTTTAAATAATATTGGCCACCAAACCTCCATCACCCAAGCTGATATGTCATTATTGGCACAAGCACATGGTTGGGGATGTTTTTTAAAGACAAGACATTGCCTTCTGTTGTCTTCAGCATCAATTATTTTTTTTAAGAGAAATTCATATTCTTTTAGAGAATGCTTCAATATCTTATCTCTTGAGACAATAAATTGTGCTCCAAAAGGAAATTCTCCAGCAGGACGCACGATACCAAAATATTTGGCTGTAGAATTTTCTATCAAATCTATATAAGCACGAGCTTCTTCTTGATACTTTGTGTTAGGGCTAAGGGGATAAAAATCCTCACCTTTGAATTTACTCAGTCTGTGACCCATAAAAATAGAGTGAGGAAATGGATCACCTTGCAAAAAACCAACAAAATCTGGAAGTGAGTCGTAATTATCAACAATGTAAGTCAGGAATGTATGCGCTTCCCTACCAACATTCGGTAATTGTTTATAATTAATATTATTTACAATATCACTTGGACCTTTGTTGTATAACACATATTTATATGATATTTTTTTAAGCCAGTTGATATCCTCTTTATATCTTGAAACGACAAATAAAATGTCATACTTAGGACGTATGATTAGAGAATTATAAATACCGAAAATAAATTTGGAAAGATAGTTTGTAGCAAAATCATAAACCTTATCTTTTAATAAAAGAATTAAATCAAAGAACCTATTTCTAGTATCCCTTTTGCTTTCTATATATTTTCTTAATTTTACGAATTTCATATTTTAGTACCTCTTAATAATTTGAACAGGCATTTAAATGGATTAACTACAAACACAATAAAAAAATAATTATCAATTATTGGATAAAGTCCCTTGATTTTAACCCACTCATTTGGAATCAGGCCCTGTTCATACCTGAAAAACCCAGGTCTCCACAGACATTCTTTTGGAAAAACAACCGTTTTATTAGCATTTTTATTAAGATACCCTGCCCACCAACTAAAAGTGGAGGCTCCGCATATTGTATCATAGCACTGACTCATTATATATAAATCTTCCCAATCACGGTTTCCTTCTATAAAAATTAAATTCAAATTTTTGAATTTAATAAAGCATCTTTTCGCTGATTCTATATCGTCTGAAAATACAAGGATAGTTTTACTATTATTATTTATCTCAGGTGACTTTACTAGCAATTCCAATGCTTTCCTATAGTATTTCATTCTTGGTACATAGAAGACGTCTTTAGTTATCTTGTCATTAAATTTATCTCCCAAACGAAGATGCATGGCAATAGAATTATTAAAACCAATATTTTTATATTTATCTCTAACTCGAGACACTGCATCTTCCTTAAATTTATACCAATTTTTAATAGAATTTTTATCGAAACACTTTTCACTTTCAAAATAACCACTTATATCCGTATTGTCTTTTATTACAACTGGTTTTTGACTAAATCTATTTAAAACATCTTCCTTGTAGTAATTTTGAATATTTTTTTGAACTTTTTCAAAATCCATATCATTAATTCTCATTTCCTGATCACCTAACTCAAAGATTTCATCACCAATCCATTTGGGACAATAGAATTTAATACCAAGTTTTTCCGCCTGAGTCCTTAAAAAGGCATACTGAAAGAGTTGGTTACCCAACCGTGACACTTCTTTTCCTAAATTAACATAAGATAACATAATGCTTTCTCGAATTATTTTTTTATAAATTTATACAAAACTAATCCCTCAGAGCTCTCTCCTTGTTCTATAAAATTAGGGCAATCAAATTCTGTTGAGTAGGCATAACTTAAATTATGTTTAGTGGAAACCTCGTCTTTTTCTTTACAGCTAGTATTAACAAACCAATCGTAATTTAGTGTAAAGACTCCAACAGTTGAAGGCTTTGTGGCCATTGGATAATTGCCAGTTGCGGCGGAAATAACCAAGCCTTTCCACGGAGGAGAGATAAAATACTTTTTGGTAAAGCTAGAGAAAAGCATAAGATCATCTTCTGTCAAAAATCTGCTTGCGGTTGGGGCAGGACTGAGCATCACATCATCCGGATCTCCGTTTGAGTGAAGCATGAGACCCCTCCAAGAATCATTTTCTGTATAAGTAAGAGACAACATCATTGCAACAAAAATACACATAGCAGTTAAAATATTTTTATATTCTTCTTTAAAAAATCTTTTTACAAGATAGTTAAAGGCTATACCTACAGCTATTAAAATTAAAAATGAAGTGATAACAACAACTCTTGGAAAATCGATAATCAAAACCCTCTCTGCTCCAACATAGCAAAGCCAAAAAGCTAGGCCGGTGAAAAGAGGCAACAATACAAAATATAACTTATTTCTAATCGCCAAGAAAATGCCAAATAAGGCAAAAGGTAGCACAAAAAGAGGTAAAACGACCCAGATTGGAAAGGATAAGTATCCACCAACTAAATTTGTTCTAAAGAAATAGAAGCGAAAGGTGTCTAAGATTGCAGAAAATTTAAAACTACTGAAGACAATGGACCCAACAAGCGCTATGGCGATGAGTGAAATACCAATCGGAAATAATAGTCCTTTAACTAAAGTTTTAATCTTTGTTCCTTTATTTCTAAACAATAAAGCAAACAACACTGGCAAAACAAAAGCAATAAAGGGCGGATAGAGACAGATTGTAATCAGACTTGCAGATGCTAATAGCTTATTATCCATTTTGGCGAAACCTATCAAACTAATCAAATAGAAGATTAGTGCAAAAGTCATTGGAATTAAAAACCAAATCCCAGGCAGGTTTCCCCCATTGGTTATGTAGGGAATTATCAAGACTGAAAGAGTGGCGACTCTTTTATCTATACCCATCGACAAAAGAAGCATAAAAAAGGTGAGGCAAATGAACATGCCAACAAGCAAATTTACAAATTCATAATCATCTAATGGATCAAAACCAAAAAACAAAAATATGTCAGACAAAAACGAAAAGTATGGAACAAGGGGGTTATGATACTCATCTTTTTCTGTAAGTGGATTAAACGCGGGAATAGATTTACTTTCTATTGTGTAATTAATAAAGGCGATAGCGACCCACTCATCAGAAAAATATGGGTAAATATAGGTACTATTTTCAACCTCGTAAGATCCGCCATATGAATTTACCGTGCCTGTGAAATTATAGTGAACTGATAAAAGATTAAAGAAAACAATAGCAAAGACGATTACTACTAGTGAGTTTTGTCTATTTATCAATTTCTTCATAAGGTTACCTAAGAAACTCAGGCTTGAAACTGAAGTTAAACGATGATTTTTATTAGGATGTTTTAAATAGACAAAAACAAGAACAGCAAGGCTTAGAGCAGAATAAATTGCAATTATAACTTCATATTTAAATATCCCCAATGCTTGGGTAGCCAAGGCAATCAGGAGATGAAGTATGAAGCTCATCGTAAAAATAGACAAAAAGCCGATCATCTTGTCTTTAAACAACACGATCGAGACGAACGGAATTGCAAATATTATTATTCCCAAAAAAGTTATCATATTAAAGAATTAACTAAACTTTAAATTATTTATAAACCATTCATTATTCTAAGCTTTTTCTCCACAACTTCAGCAATAGCATCTTCTCCAGCTTTCAAATACTTGTAAGGCGCTACCTCGTCTTTATTTTCTGCAAGAGACTTTATTATCGCGCCCCTATAGGCTACGCGAAGCTCAGTGTTGTAGTGAACGACGCTAATTCCAGCAAGCACCGCCAGATGCAGTTCTTCATCAGTAATTCCAGATGCACCATGAAGGACAAGTGGCACACCAGTAGCCTCTTTTATTTCTTTTATTCTTTCAATATTAAGCGCGGGGTTTCCCCCTCTTATTAGACCATGAACATTGCCAACCGCTGGAGCAAGTAAATCTACAGCGGTTTTTTCCGTGAAGTCATGCGCTTCAGATGGTTGTGTTAGCGAGTCTGGATCAATGCTCACACCCTCAGGTAGTGCGTCTAAAACTTTTGACGATTGGCCAATGTAGCCAAGCTCTCCTTCTACAAGAACTCCTTTATCTTTTGCATATTCCACAACCCTTTTTGTTACTTCAATACTTTCTTCTTTACTTTTTGATGCACAGTCAATTATAACGGAGTCAAATCCAGCATCAATTGCTTCAACTGATCGCTCGTATGAATAAGTATGATCTGCGTTTAGAAAAATTTCAGCACTTCTTCCGTCTGCCCCACCAGTCTTGCGAGCAGATGCAACTAGCGCTACGGCATTTGAAACTCCAACAAAATCCCTCTCCCCCTCTGAAACCCCAATAATTACCGGAACATTTAATTTTTTGGCGGTTTTTACAATCGCATTAAATGCTTCCAGGTTTGAGATATTAAAATGACCAATAGCCTTACCCTCTGAGGTGGCTTTATTTATTACATCGATTAATTTCATGGATATATAATAACATACTCAACGAGAAAATCTCATCCATATAACTTCTACAACCTAAAACAAAAACTATGTTATAATATTTACATAAACGTACATACAATGTCCCCCATCTTCAAAAAGATCTTAAATAATGGATATGACATAATCACCATCGGCGATATTGCTGTTGATGCTTTTATTAGACTTGGACACAATGAGCGTGGAGGAAGTCAAAATCAAGTCAGAGAATCTATCAATCCAATTACAGGACATCGTGAGCTAGGACTCGCATTTGGAGAAAAAATTCCTTATGAGGAGTCTCTGGAGGTTTTTGCTGTTGGAAATAGTGGGAATGTGGCGGTTGCGTGCTCTAGGCTTGGAATGAAGACGGCAATAATAAGTAATGTCGGGAGTGACATATATGGACAGAAATCGGTTGAAAAATTAAAGGCGGAAGGGGTGGGGGCAGAATTCGTAAAAATTAATACTGGTGGAAAGACAAATTATCATTATATTCTTTGGTTTAAGGATGACAGGACAATCTTGACCAAACATGAGGAATATCCGTATTCCCTACCACCTGCTATTAATACTAAGTGGTTATATTTGAGTTCTCTTAGTGAGCACTCCGTCAGCTTTCACAAAGAAATTGAAAAATATTTGGATGAGCACGGGGATGTAAAATTAATTTTTCAACCCGGAACATATCAGCTAAAGATGGGACGAGATGCCTTGGCAAAAATTTACGCAAGAAGTGAATTGTTTTTTTGTAATTTAGAAGAGGCGGAGAAAATTTTAGGACTTGAAATTGTGAAGGCAAGCTCTGATATGCGTGAGCGTTCTCAAAATATTAGAAGATTGTTATTAGAACTTTGTGCACTTGGTATAAAATTGCCAGTTATCACAGATGGACCAGCCGGAGCCTATGTTTTAATAGATGACGAGCTTTATAAAATGCCAATTTATAGTGATATCGCTAAGCCAGTAGAGAGAAATGGCGCAGGCGATGCTTTTTCTGCCACCTTCTCTGCCTGCTACATGCGTGGAATGGGAATTGAAGATTGTTTAAAGTGGGCGTCCATTAATGGAATGAACGTCTGTCAGCATATTGGATCTCATGAGGGGCTATTAAGAGAATCTGAGGTTGGCGAGTTTTTGAGTAAGGCGCCAAAGGGATGGGGTTTAATGAAGATGAGCTAGAGCTGGATGAAAGATAGATTGATACAGGTAAAAATAAATAAGGTATAAAAAAAACCGCGGTGTATCCGCGGAATATGGTGCACTTATAATTTTATAAGTTAAAATCGCTGATGCTTTGGCGCCATCAGGTGCGACACGGACAGCTGATTCAAGTGATTTGTTCAACCCTCTCTTTTACCCGGCAGCCAAACCGGATTCAGATTAAATTGCTCACTTGAAGGCTATCCATGCCGCACCCTTCCCCGCCGTGATCGTCCCGATCTGACGTGACGAGTGGACGTCACTGGGCATTGTGTCCAGCCTGAATATAATAGCATAAAATGCCACTATGTCAATGCATCAAACCAATATAATCAATAAATTTTATGCTATAATGACCTAACATTTTGAAAATGAAGAAGGTTTTAATAATAAATACGACTCTCAATAAAGGCGGGGCAGCAAGGGTTGCTCGTGATATATTTGAAAATTTAAGTTCAAATTTTGATATTTTCTTTGCTTATGGTCGTAACTCAGTAAACGACGTTCCTAAAACTTTTTATTTTGGAAACAAAATTGAAATGTTCATTCATATTTTCTTAGTTAGATTTCTAGGACTTGAGGGTTACGGCAGTTATTTTTCAACCAAAAAACTAATAAATTTCATTAAAAGGGGAAATTTTGATTTAATAAATTTACACAATTTACACGGATATTATGTAAATTTCTTCACTCTTCTAAATTTCTTAAAAGAATCAAATATCCCGATAATCTATTCCCTACACGACGAATGGCCTATTACATGGATGCCAGCACACAGCTTGGGGTGTAGTCATTGCAAAACTGGTTTAGGTAAATGTAATAATACTTATAATTATCCAAAAAATTTCTTCCCTTTTTTTGAAAAACATATGTTGATTAAAAAAAGGAACATTTTTTTAAATCAAAAACATTTTAGCATTACATGTCCTTCTATCTGGCTAAAAGATAATATAGAACAGTCTTTTTTAAATAAATATAAAGTTGAAACAATTCATAACGGTATTGATACCAATCTTTTTAAACCAACGTCTAACAAAACAGAACTGCGATTAAAACATAACCTACCTACAGATAAGAAAATAATACTTTTTTCTGCTTCAAACTTGAAAGATAAAAGTAAGGGGGTTAAATATATTTTAGAAGCAGCTGAATTATTAAAAGAAAGAGATTACTACTTTATAGGAATAGGTAATGGAAAAGTATCAGAAACAAACAATTTGAAGATATTTAAATATGTATACGACAAACAAAAGATGTCGGAACTCTATTCTCTGAGTGATGCGTTTTGTTTTGCATCTGCTGCAGAAACTTTTTTGTTATCCGCAGCTGAGGCGCTTTCTTGCGGAACACCGGTCGTGGGTTTTGATATACCTGTTGTCAGAGAACTTATTAATAATGATGTTGGAATTTTAACAAAAAATAACAGTGATTCTCTTGCTGAGGCGATTAACATTTTGATGCATAATGAAGATATTCAACATAAAATGGGACAATACGGAAGAATACTTATTAAGGAACATTATTCAAAAGATATCTTTTATAAACATTATCTAAATTTGTATAATGAAATACTAAATAAAAACAATGATTAACACTACTGCCCAAAACGCATTAAAAAACTCAGTCTATAATTTCATTGGCTTTATATTACCAATAATAGTAATGATTTTTATCACACCAATAATTATTTCAAAGTGGGGTGTAAAAGATTATGGAATTTATATATTTTTGAGCACGATAACTTTATTTTTAGGGCTTTTAGATTTAGGTGTTAGTGTAGCAACAAGTAAACATATCATTGAATATTACTCAAACCACGACGAAAATAAATTGAAAAAGTTGATTTATTCAATGAACTCGATTTATTTAATAATGTCGATTATCTTTTTTTTAGTTTGTGTCGCAATTGGGTTTATAATTCAAATATTCTTTATTGAAAGAGTCGGCTTAGGGAATAATAACTTCCCATTAATATTTTTTATACTGGGGTCTACTGTCTTTATTGGTACTATATTTTCTAATTTTGGGAATATATTAGTAACAATGCAAAGATATGATTTACAATTAAAAATCAGTATGTTCTTGATTTTGCTTTCAAATATTGGGATGTTAATACTTGTATTGCTTGGGTATGGATTAATACCAGTTTTATTATTCAATCTATTTGTAATGTTACTAAGCAACATTATTTATTTTATTTCAGCAAGGAAGGTTTTTCCAATTATGCAACTAAAGTACGCATGGAAAACCGAAGAAATATTAAAAAATTATAAATTTGGGATATCTGTCGCATTTAATAATTTAGCAAATTCTTCATTGGTGCATTTTGATAAATTATTAATACCAATATTTTTAGGTAATGCTCAACTTACTTATTACAGTGTACCTGGAAGTATAGCAACAAAAATATCTAACATTTCGTCTGTATTTGCAACGGTGTTATTTCCAATCACAGTTAATCTCCAAAGCCTAAATAAATTAGAAAAGATTAAACGTGTATACATAAGATCATTAAGACTTATTACCATTTTAGCAGCATCTATTTCATTCTCTATTATTTTTGTATCAGATAAAATTCTACTATATTGGCTGGGTGAAAACTTTTCTAAACAGTCTACAATTGTATTAATACTACTTATTTTAACGAACTTTTTCTTGGCACTTTTTAGTCCTATATCAAACTTGCTTATGGCTATGGGTAAAATGAAATTTCTGACGATGGGTTCAATTATTATGATGATTATCAATATTGTCGCCTTGTTCTTGTTATTACCCAAATATGGTATTAATGGGGCCGCGGTAGCATACCTTATTGCAACAGTCTTTGTATATTACATGCTCTATTATGCTGAAAAAAACTATTTTAAGATAAATCACATAAAAGAAAATATCAAACTCCTTATCAAAATATTAACTGTGGCTGTACCCCATTTTTTTATAGTTAAGTTTTTAATATATCCACTTATAACCAATTTGATTACACTCATAATTTTTGGTCCTATAATTTTTGGTATTTTCTTGATAATATACAAAATATTTGGTTTTGTGGAAAAGGAAGATTGGGATGATTTTAAAACAATGGTATTGAAGTTTTTAACAAAATTTAAATTAAAAAAAATCACTAACTAAAAACATGTATAAAAAATACTTTTGCTCTTTTGCTGACTCTAGAATGAATGAAACGCTTGATAGGATCAAAATACAAGCTGAGGAATTGGATTGTTTTAATGAAATATTCATCAGAAATGAAAATGATCTAGACTCCGACTTTCGTGAATACTTTAAAGATAAACTAGTAAAGGGCTCTAGAGGTTACGGATATTGGGTATGGAAACCTCAAATTATTCTCCAAACACTTAAAAAGATGCATGAGGGTGATATTTTACTTTACACCGATGCAGGTTGTCATCTTAATAAAAACGGTAAAGAACGTTTAGATTACTATTTTAAACAAACAGAATTATCTAAATCAGGCTTATTAGTTTTTCAGGAAGCCAAAGAGGCGGATAATAAAGAATTGCGAACGTCCAACTGCCTTGAAAAGTTCTACAGTAAAGGCGACATCTTTGATTACTTTAAAGTCAGAGATAAAAAAGAAGTATACAATACAGGAGTTATGGTTGGTGGTGGTATTATTTTTATCAGGAAATGTCCAAAATCAAAAGAGATTATAGAACAGTGGCTTAATATATTTAAATACAACTTTAATTTAGTAGATAACAGCCAGTCAATATCACCCAATTTTGAAGGCTTCATTGAAAATAGACACGATCAAAGTATATTCTCTTTTTTGTGTAAACTTAATGATATATCTTCAATTTCCGCCAGTGAGTTATGGCAGGAAGATTGGAATAAATTAGAAAACTACCCAATCCATGCAAAAAGAGATAAAAAATTAAAGTGGTATTGGAGAATACATAGAAAAATAGTGGAAAAGATTGTAAAATACTTAGAATAGCTAAGTGAGCAAACATCTGTTATGATATATAAACTTATTTAATTTAATCAATATATGATAAATAATGACGCAAAATCGATAACAAAGACCACTGAAGAAACTTGGGTAAAAGCTCAAGGTTTTGAAAAAAATACATGGGTATTAATAAATCAAAGAAATGGTATATTAAAAATACTTTACAAGTTTTTTAAAGCCCTTAAAGATCCTAAGCAATTTATAAACTATCTAAAATTTAAAGATTTTTATTGTGGTAATGATTGGAACTATTGGTGGATGGATAAATTTGAGAATTACAAATACTTACCAAAAAAGATTAAAAGGTCTCTTGAGATTGGTTCTGGTCCATACAGTAATACAAGATTAATTTCAAAAATTGTAGACATCAATGATATACATTGCACCGATCCATTAATGGCTGACTATAGAAATTTTGACAAAACGTATGTTTCTGAGATGCATAAAAAAGGTAAAATAAAAACCTATGTTGGAAAAGGAGAAAAAATTGATTTTCCTGACAAATATTTTGATTTGGTAATTTGCAACAATGTTCTAGATCACGTCGAAGATGCAGAAAAATGTTTCAGTGAGATGTACAGAGTATTGGAAGATGGGGGTTATTTAGTATTTGGTCAAGACCTTAAAGATCTAGGTAATTCTTTCCATCATGAAGATATAGATGTTGGTCACCCTATAATTCTACATCATAAAACCTTAGATGGAATATTGGATGCCAATTACACCACTGTTTTTAAAAGACTTTTACCTCAAGATGAAACTCGAGACAAAAAGCACTACTCTGTTTACTTATTTATTGGGAAAAAATAGTCTTACATTATGATTTTTATTAATAAAATAAAAAAATTCGCATCATCCACAAACACAGATAGAAAAAAATACCTATTG
>CAJBHC010000025.1 GCA_903952785.1 uncultured bacterium
ATACGCTATTAATCAAAATGAGATAGATCCAGAACTTATAAAAAGCGATGAGGATTGGTATTCAAAATATGACCTAGAATCTAAGTTTAATTTAAAAACACCGACTATAAGAAGTTGGGTAAAGAAAGGTATTCTTAAGGAGAGGGTTTTGAGTTCTTACGGAAAAGGTGCACATGTTAGGTTGTATTTGGTAGAAGATAATAAAGATTTTTTACCACCTAAATACATGGTTAAATCAGATATTGTAAATATTAAAGAGGGTGACAGGACTTATTCTAGTTTAGAGCCTTGGTATAATTTTGTTGATCCGCACAAGCATTTGAAGGGGTATGGAATTATGGAGTATGTGAAGGTTTCAGCGGAAGATATTAGTTAAAATAAAATAAGCTATCTAACTGGGATTGGACCAGTGTAGACAGCTTGTGTAAAAATGAATTAACGGAAATTACTTCTTTCTTCTTGTAATAAATACGATTGACGAAATCAAAAGTATCATTGTTTGTGATGGTTCAGGAATTGTTGTGGGTGTTAGGAGAAAAACATTACCATTGCTTCCTATACCTGCAATTTGTCCTTGATCGTTAATCACTCGAGGGTAAAAAACGCCTCCAGTCGGATCTAAATCAGAAACAATCTCAATATCCTTAAAAGTACCATTATCGTAGATCCTATTTCCAGCAATGATTTGACCTAAGTTGTTAATATCTCGCATGTCATAATCGGGAAAGTATGTGGTGACACCGTCTTTCCAAAGAAAACCACCGTTGCTGGACATTCCGATTATTTGACCGTCGTCATTTATCGCAAATGACTCACTATAACTTCCTGTAAGACCAAGACTTGATATAGTACCGTTTTGCCACATAACCGCACTTATCGTTCCTGATCCGTAAGATTTACCAACTGTTACATTGTTGTTATTAATATCATTTGCCTGAGCTCTGGTGTCATTAGAGAGATGAGGTAGACTAATTGTAATTCCATTTTCGAGATAAAAGTTACCTCCAAGATTTACAGATCCACCTCCGACTATGACACCACCGTCGTTTATTGAATATGCAATGCTTCCGTTTGATGGACCTATTCCTGTTGTTAATAAATCTGCACCAATGTTGTTTTGTAAAACAAAGCTACGATTTACCCCTGGTAAACTAGGGGAAGTGTATGAACCAACCACTTGTCCAGAGTTGTTTACGGAATATGCTCTTGAAGATGTGTTTGTAAATATTCCACCGAGGTTGTTGAGAATCGTGACCGATCCATTATTCCAGACAATGCCTTTGGTTGATGAGTTTGCGCCGTGTAACGAATAACCTGTTACAATTCCTGAATTGTTGATGTCTGTAAGTGTGATTGTGTCACTAAGGTCTGTGTTCGGATTACCAAGGTTGACCGCTGTGTAGAACAGGCTAGCTGCCGACAGTACTGGACTGAATGCGAGGATGATGATTGAGATGTAAGTTTTCATTTTGTGTTTTCAAGTTGTGCTTTTTGGATATAACTTAATATCCAAGATGTTTGTATTAGATAGTATATCAATATAAAAGTCAATATGTTGCAATAAAAAAATCCCGACCCACAGTCCTAAAATTCCACTTTAAAAACCACCCATAATACCCTTACAACACTTGAAACATTTGGTACTTAACCCGAGTG
>CAJBHC010000026.1 GCA_903952785.1 uncultured bacterium
TATAGATAATTTATTTAAACGATGAATAACAATGACCAAGGAATGGGAATGGGACAGCCTCAGGGTGTGCCAGTGCAAAATCCTCCAATACAACCGGAGCAAGAGGCGCATATGGCACAACCAGAACCATTGATGCAATCTACGCCGTCAACATCACTGGCACCAATGTCGGCACCAATATCGATGCCGATATCAGCGCCAGCATCATCAACAACTCCAATGGCGCAATCAACGTCAGTACCACAACCAGAATTAAAATCTGAACCTAGACCTTTTGTTGATCCGTTTCCTCCAACTGTGCCAACATTGGTTCCTGTGTCTACGCCAACATCTGCACCTATGTCGGCATCTATATCCACTACTATACCTGCACCCACATCCATACCCATACCAACACTCGCTTCTGTTCCTAATCAATCATCTCCCTCGCCAACACCAAAAACAGAACCGTCATCAAATCCGGCAATAATAACTTCTCATAACTTTTTTCCTCCAGAGCCACCTGCTCCAGCTTCACTTTATCCCAATGTGTCAAAGCCACCAACGTATGTTCCAGCATCTAACGTAACTCCATCTTCAGAATCAACACCAATTTCAGTATCAAATTCTGTTCCCGCATCTTCATACCCACATTCACAAAATCCTATTCCGATATCCATATCTACACCCTCCTATATTCTTACCCAAAAATCCTTTACAAAAATCGCACCGCTCACACCTCCACCGGCGGATTTAACAAGTAGTGCAATTGTCTATCCTGCTAAGGAAAATTCCGGCGGGAGTGGAGACGGGGCAAAATCTAAAGGTGGGGGATTTAAACATTTTATAATATTGGTTTTTATTTTATTAATACTCCTCCTTGCTGGCGCCATCGCGTATACGTACGTCAAAAAGATTGGTCCATTTGCTTTTGCGTCTTATGCTGAGTCAAACTTTTCCTCCAGTCTGCTTGAAAAGATTGCAAATATGAATTCAGCCACTTATACGTTCTCTGGCGCGGTGAATGTTGTTCCAAGAGATACGGATGCTACACCATTTGATATAAAAGTTTCTAATGAAAAGGAATTAAAACAGGCCTATTATTATGATAAGCAAAAATTAGAAAAGGCTCAAAGATTAATTTCCTTTTTAAATTCATCTGCCAATTATTATCGGCCAAATGATAGGTCTGGAAGTTTGTATTCTTCAAATTCCAATTCATCTTCCAATTCCTCAAATTCTAAAACCAAACCAAAACCATATGTAAGCAGTCTGGACCAAATTACTCTGCCAGAAAACTCTGATCCAGAAATTCTAAAATCTTTTGAATATCAGTCAATAGACAATGGTAATAATTTCAACCTTACAGTGACTTTTGCAACGGATGATGCTGTAAAGGCTGTCACTGGATTTGGATATTCAGCAACAAGTACTAAGATAGAAGGGAAGAAGGTTACCTTCACAAAAGATAGTTATGTTTCTGGTTATCTTAGCGATGAACCTCCAAAGCCATTTCTGGTTACAATGAGTAATTCTTTGGGTATGCTTCCACCTGAAATGAAAGCAAGCACTGCAGTTGGAGTGACATCAGATCTGCAAACTGGAAAATTAGCAAACTGGAAAATCAACCTTAATGCGCAAGGCGATTTTGGTGATATGACATACAAGATTAACGTTGATGCATTAAAGAAAGATGAGAATTATTATTTTAAAATAAATAATATACCTGGTTTCTTTTTGTTTAATCAGATGGCATCGATGAAAGGGAAATGGATAATGGTTCCTGCAAAGGTGGCGATAGCGACATCGTCCTCAACATCAACATCATCTGCCACCTCCACTTCATCATCCACAACCCAGATAACATCAAGTGGTGCTGTTGCAGACTATAGCTATTCTCCACTATCGTCCATTCAATCTGGAATTGCTGGAGGTGAGGAAAAGTATAAGGAAAATCGTGACAAGGTCACAAAGCTTATCAAAAAAGTTGTAGCAATAGCCGATGATGAACAAATATTTATTTTTAAGAATAAGCCAGTGACAGAAAAGGTGGGTGATAGAAATTTGGTAAAATATGTTTTGGGATTAAGAAAAGATAAAGTTTTGATTTTTTATACCAAAATACAAGACGAAATAAATAGCAATCCAGACTTTGCAGATTACAAAGGTGCTTTTGTTGATCAGGGCTACATAAATTATCTTAAGAGCGATGAGTTTAATCAAGCCTTTGATTACGTAGACAAGAACAATACAATAACTTTGTGGGTTGATGAGGCGGGTTTTCCTGCAATTGTTGAAAATATTATGAGAGTTGTGCCACCAGATAGCGCTGTGGGACTTAAGGGTAAGCAGATTAATGTGACATTAAAATTGGATATTTCTAATATTAATCAGCCGGTGTATATACAAGCGCCAAAAGATGCTACTTCATTTGAGAAGATTATGGAAGAGATGAATACTGGAGGAAGTGGAGGTACGGGCGTTGATGATAGTAAAACTGGAAGTAGTAGCGATAATAGGGGACCAATAGATGAAACCCGTCTTAAGGGTCAACAAGTAGCAATGAAGTCCACCTTGTCAAACATGAGAGCTCAAGCTGAGTTAATTTACAGTCAAAGTCAGAACAGTTATGGAAAAAAACCATTTGAGCTTGGCCCTTGCATAAACGCAACCAGTACTTTGTTTGGAGAGGAAAGAATGTTCGCATTATTGAATAGTGCCACAAATAATAATCCATCTATTGCAACTTGCGTTTCGTCGATTGGGATGATGTCTAATGTCATATCTTGGGCTATATCTATCCCTCTGCCAGGAGACTATGGTTTTAGTTGGTGCGTAGATAGTAGCGGTGCATCAAAAAGAATAATTGATAAATTGAAAGGTAAGTGGTGTTTATAGATATCTTACAATAGGTTGATTAGAAGAATATAGATTGTATTTATATTTAGGGTTTTGGCTCACCAAATTTTTTTGACCTTCCGTGTAATATTTGTAGTTTAATTTTATTGTGCTATTGTTTTTCTTGGATGCTTCTTGTCTCGTTAATTAAGACTTACTCCATGAAGTAAGCGCGAGCGTGAAGTTCTGTTCACTAGTTTAGAACCGTTTATCATGAAGATTAATGTTGCCCTAATTTGGGCTTGTTGTTTGATGTTTATCGCTGGCACAGATTCATCGTCTGCTAACCAGCTTCCGCTGGCTTCTGATGATCCACTCGCGATCTCCTCCCTGCAGGTTTTACCGCCCACGGGGAATGGAGAGTTCAATCCAGCGGACCGTCCGGTTCCTATTACAACGCAGGATCTCGTCCTAGAGTTGCCGTCAGGGGAATTTCTGATCGTCCCAAGGGATTCAAAAACTGTAGGCACGTTCGATCAGTCCGTGTCTTTGGAGGTTAGTAGGCCTTCAGTCTTTGCCGTGAAGCATGCATGTGATCATCCAGGTGATCAGGTTGCGATCGCACCCTTCACCGGTCCATCCGTTTATGTGCGAGAGAACTTCTGGAACTTAATCGGAACAGGTGTAGCAAAAAACAGTATGGTGTATGACAAGGTCACTCACCGATTCAATAATGCAGGAGTCTTAACTTACAAGGAAAATATGTATAGCGTTTTGATTTGGGTGGTGGCCATGAATTTCATCGGCATTTTGTTGCTACTCGTCATGGTTTGGAAATGGCGTTTTTTTACAATACCGGTATCGCCTAATCCTCTTTCAGATCGAGCAGTTAGAAATTTTTTAATTTCTTTAGTGATGATTGCTTTCACACTAATCAATTTGTTTTACGGAAGTTTGACCGACAACACTGGATTGATCATCGTCTCTCTGGTTTTTATTGGCGCGTGGCTCGTGGCTGTTGTTGGTAGTTCTGTTACCTACGGCACCAAGTCTACGCCATTCTTTGCGGTACTCAGGTGGCCAACGCTGATACTGGGATTAACCTCTTTCTATCTGGCTGTTTGTGACAGATGTACCAGTTGGTAGGTGGGTACGGCCCTCGTGTTGTATATGTACGATAGCAGGTAGGATTCAAAAATAATAACGATGGTATCATCCATCAAATGGCTACTGGGAATTATATAGTCATTGTAAAAATCTAATACATCGCCCTCATCCCAGGGGGGCGGTTTTCAATTGTATTGTTTTGTGTAATACGGGGTCGGTGCTATAATTATACAATTATAATATAAGCGGTATTTTAATTAATCATCAATTTATTAAATATGAATTTTGAATCATCATCAGCAGTGGAAAGACCAGAAGATCGTAATCAAGATGTTCCTGATAAAAAGGTTAAGGCTGGCCTTATAAAGAGAATTGGCGGCATTACGCTGGCTGTAGCTTTAGCCGCCGGCGGTCTGTCTTCTTGTGAGGGTAATAAAAATAGGGAAGTCTATGATGGTCAAGGGGGTGAAATAGAAAGTGTAGAGCCTGAAGTTGATGATGATTATCATGTTGAGTCACATAACGAAGGGGCTGAAAATGAGAATCGTTTAGATAAAAAAGCTGAGGAAGCAAAATGTAATAAATGGCTCGATGAGTTCTTTATAAGCCCAAAGCTTAAGTTTGTTATCGATAAAAAGTATCGTGGCATGGGACTGTATGCGGAAATATATACTAGTAGTGGTGAACGTGTAGGAGTTGTTTCTTCTATTGGTACAAAAGGCCTTAAATTTTCAGAAGCTAGTTTCGTGTTTGTGGTATCAGAATTATTGGAAAAGAACGATATAAAATTTAAAAGAAACTACCCACTTTTTGATATAGGAGAAAAATCAAAAAAGAGTGGCGAGGTTAATGTAGAGCCTTCAGTTATGCTGGTTGCAGATAATCTACGCGATAAAGGATTAGAATATGGATACGTTAAAAAAGGGGGTAAAGATGTTTTGGTGTTCAGAAATAATCAAGAAGGTACTATTGTAAAAAATGGAAGTGATTTATTTGATTTAGAGATTGACATGGATAACGACAGAAATCCAAAAAGCCATACAGAAATTTATGTCGATTTAAATGGCGAAATTAACATTAGCGGCACAGACGAGAGTGGAGAGACCTATCATTATCGAATCGGAAAAACTGAAGATAAGAGGAATAGCCATGTTATAATTAGAGAAATTAAGTAAATACAAATAGTGGTTGTTGTTATGAGTGTTTTGTATTACAATGCTTATATTATGGCTAAAAAACAAGCGTACGACCACAGAAAAATAGAAAAGAAGTGGCAAAAGAAATGGGAGGCAAGTAAGATATATAAGACGGACGATAAGACCCTTAAGCTCGGGCAGAAGAAGTTTTATGTCTTAGATATGTTCCCATATCCATCTGGTGAAGGCCTTCATGTTGGTCACCCAAAGGGATACATTGCAACTGACGTGGTTTCTAGAATGAAAAGAATGAGTGGTTATAAAGTACTTCACCCAATGGGGTGGGATGCTTTTGGCTTGCCAGCTGAGCAATTCGCTATAAAGAATAAGACAAACCCAATGATTGGTGTTAAGAAGACTGTTGCAAGATTTAAAAAACAAGTTTCAATTATTGGACTTGATTATGACTGGGATAGAGAAATAAATACAACTGATCCAAAATATTATAAGTGGACACAGTGGACATTTCTAAAAATGCTTGAAGCAGGTTTGGCTTACGAGTCGCATGAGCCAATTAATTGGTGTCCATCATGTAAAACGGGTCTAGCAAATGAAGATGTGGAAGATGGAAAGTGTGAAAGGTGTGGAACTCCTGTAGAGAAAAAGCCACTTAGACAATGGGTTATTAGAATCACTAAATATGCCGATAGATTATTAAATGATTTGGAAGCGCTTGAGTGGCCAGAGCCCATTAAGGATGCGCAGAGGAATTGGATTGGTAGAAGCGAAGGGGCTGAGGTTGCTTTTAAAACTAACGCTGGAGTTGACATTTCAGTATTCACCACAAGAGTAGACACTCTCTTTGGTGTGACTTACGTTGTTATTGCTCCTGAGTCAAAGTTAATTGCTGAATTTGGTGATAATATTAAAAACCAAAAGGAAGTTGCAGAATTTATAAAGAATACCTCAAAAATAAGTGATATAGAGAGAACGGCAGTAGATAAACCAAAGAACGGTCTTAAGCTGGAGGGTGTTGTTGCGATTAACCCTGCTAATAATGAAGAGGTGCCGGTATTCATTGCGGATTATGTTCTTGCAAATTATGGAACTGGCGCTGTGATGGCGGTGCCTGCACATGATACTCGTGATTATGCTTTTGCAAAGAAATATGATTTACCGATTAGGGAGGTTATCCAGTCCGAGAACATTAAAGACGAAAAGAGAGGTGAAAATGGTGACAAAAAAAATGTAGATGAACTTTTTGTTGACGATGGTGTCCTAATTAATTCGTCAAAATTTAGCGGATTAAATTCAGAGGAGGCTAGAGGAAAAATCGCCAAGACTTTTGGAAAGCTTGTTACTAAATATAAATTGCGCGATTGGGTATTCTCTCGTCAGCGATATTGGGGTGAGCCGATTCCTGTAATTCACTGTGCGGAATGTGGAGTTGTTCCTGTTCCTTATAAAGATTTGCCAGTTGTTCTTCCAAGGGTTAAGAGTTATGAGCCAACTGGAACAGGAGAGTCGCCACTTGCAAATATTCTTTCATGGGTAAATGTTAAATGTCCAAAATGTAAGGGTCCAGGGAAGCGTGAGACAAACACCATGCCTCAATGGGCAGGATCTTCATGGTATTATTTGCGATACATGGATCCAAAGAACGACAAGGCCCTAGTTGACCCTAAGAAGGAAGCATTTTGGTCACCTGTAGATTTTTATGTCGGAGGGGCTGAACACGCTGCTAGGCACCTTATATACGCTAGATTCTGGCATAAATTCTTACAAGACATTGGAGTCGTTAAATACGGTGAGCCATTTAAGAAATTACAGAACGTAGGACTAATCATGGGTGAAGATGGAAGAAAGATGAGTAAGCGATATGGAAATGTTGTTAATCCAGATACAATAGTTGAAACATATGGTGCTGACACGTTGAGATTGTACGAAATGTTCATGGGACCATTCGATCAGGAAATAACTTGGAAGACGGATAACATCATTGGTGTTAGAAGATTTTTGGAAAAGGTTTGGAGATTGCAGGAGAGAGTGATGTCTGACGCGGGCGCTGGCGCGGATAAAAAAACTGGAGGCAAAAAGACAAACAACTCGGGCGCAAAAATTGCAGCCGAAGGTGTTGTGTTGGATAACCCTACTGAAATACTATTCAACCAAACAATCAAAAAAGTTACCGATGACATCAGTACCCTCGGCTTCAACACTGCTATTTCTCAAATGATGATTCTTGTAAATCAATTAGAAAAACTGGAGACAATTCCTAAGTCAGTTTATCTAACCTTGATAAAATTGTTGGCACCATTTGCTCCTCATGCCACAGAAGAGTTGTGGATGCTATTTGGCGAAAAGGGAAGCGTCCATACTTCAGGTTGGCCAGAGTATGATTCTTCAAAATTAGTTCTTAACACAATAACTGTCATGGTTCAGGTGAATGGAAAAGTAAGAGATCAATTTAGCGCCGAGCTTGGCATTTCAAAGGAGGAAATGGAAAAGCTGGCTCTTGATTCAAAATATATAAAAGATAATTTTGCCGGAAAAACTCCATCGCGTATTATTGTGGTGCCAAATAAGATTGTGAATTTGGTTTATTAATTAGGGTCAGTGGATTCTCGATCGCCCAGTAGGCGAGCCCAGTAGGCGATTCTGCTGAATCGTCACCAGAATCGTAGTTTTGACTACCCCATGCAAAGAACAAGAAGAGTGTTCTGGTTATATAGTAATTAATTGAGTATCGTTGGGATTATAAAACATACAAAAGAATAGTGCGGCTCCTTGCGGAGCCGCACTCGTTATGTCCTAGATTAAGATATCAGGCAGCGACCACTTCAGTTCCTTTGTCAGTAGTTTTCGCCATCAACTTTTCCATGGTTTCTCGGATGACTTCGATGTGATCAATACCACCAGCAAGGTGGTCTTCCGAACTGAAATGAGAGAGTGCCTTCTCGAGGGGCATCAGATTAAAAACGTCCTCACCCTTTTGCGGAAAGCCACTGTGGATTTGAACGAGATGCAGATCTTGAGATAGTTCGTGGTTGTGAATAGTGAAGTTCTTGATGCCGTAGGAGGCAACAAACCTACAGATTGATCTCCTCCGCTTCTCTTTGAGTTTTCCTGCCACCCCTTTCGTTTTGGTGTAAACCACGCTCAGCGGGTGGAATTGAATTTTGACGCTCTTGCCCTTCTTGACCGGGATTTCTTGCCTGTGAAGGTACAGGTAAGCACGTTTTTTGTCTGATTCGATTGAGAACATCACGATTGTGTGTGTTTTTCTCATACTCATGGTATCTGGTATTTCTTGGTTACGGTTGTTTGTTCGAATTTATTCATGGCACCGAAAGATCCGGTCCGAGAATAATATAACCATACTTTGTTAGTTTTGTAAACCTAAAAGCAAATTTTCAAGTTAATAAGTATAAAACCGCATTAATCTTTAGTCTTTTTACCTAAATTAGTTTGTTGATGAGTTGTTTTTACGTGATCCAATCAAGTACGTCTGAATATTATTCTTATGTTGCTCATAAGTTTTGGAACAGTGGATTTTTCTATTTTTATCGTGCAAGTAAAACATACAGTCTGTTTTTTGTGGGGCGTAAGCGGCCTTCAGCGCATCGATGCTAATGTTTGAAATAGCAGTAGGAGGTAGGCCTAGATTTGAATAGGTATTGTATGGAGAATCGATCTTCTTATCTGCTGACACAACCTTTGGCCACCAATCCTCAGAGCTTCCTTTTGCATATTGAAGCGTTGCATCCATTCCAAGTGTCATGCCTTTAAATAATCTATTCCAAATTACACCGGAAATTAAATTCATATCCTTTGGTCCTGCTGCCTCTCTTTGAATTATTGAGGCAATTCTAACTGCGGTTTCTAGATTAATTTTTTGAGTACCTGACTTTATTTTCTTGTCTCCTAGAACTTTAGTGCTGACCTGCTTATTAAATTCCGCCATACCTTGATCAGCCACTTCTTTGCCTTTGGCATCAACATTAATCCAGTATGATCCAGGCATAAAGAACCCCTCCATGGTGCCTTCATCATCCTTAGGAGCAGAGTCTATAAATTCTTGCTTATCTGCTTCAGTCCACGCTATAGTTGAGGCGATTTTATCTGCGATTTCTTCAATTCTCATACCAGGGCTTATTGTCACATATCTAACGTATGGGTTGGCTAGGTTAAAATAAAAGGAGAGGGGGTTGTTGCCGTTTAGATTTGACTCTGAGTATATAATGGTCATGCTGAAAATAAAGCCAATTATTGCGATTAGAGTCAGGCTTTTCCATCTATGTTTGACCTTGTTATTAGGCCTTCTTTGGGGTTTAGATGTACTTCTTTGAATCATATGATACTATTATAGTACATGATGTAATAAAGGTGAACCCCGTACGTCATAATCTATGTCTAGAAAGACACATATAAGCCAACTTAAAAAGGACTTTTCCAAAACGTATGATGAGCATTCGGATGCTATATTCAGATATGCATATTTTAAGCTCTCAGATTCGGAAAAGGCTAAAGATGTTGTTCAAGACACATTTGTTAAGTTTTGGGAGTACATTTCAGCAGATGTAGAAAGCGAGTTACAAAACGTAAAAGCCCTTTTGTACAGAATCGCCTTAAATACAATAATAGACCTCTATAGAAAGCGTAAAACCTTTTCCTTGGACACTTTGGCAGATGATGGGTTTGACCCCACGTATGAGCCAGAGAAAGACGTCTTTGAAAGGCATGAAGCAGAGGCGGTACTTAAGGTAATAAATGAGCTTGGTGAAGATGATAGAAATATCATGTTCATGCGCTACATTGAAGGGCTGTCGTTTGATGATATCGCTGAGGTGGTGGGGGATAGAGCAAACACCATTGCTGTTAAGGTACACAGATTGTTAAAGCAGTTAAGACAATCTTTAAATATAACAGAAGAATAAAACATGATCGAAAACAAGATTAACAACTTAAAAGATAAACTTACAAACATTCACATGTCAGCTGATGATAAGCATGAGGTTTTTAAGCGTATTTCTCTTGTTGTTGATAAGATTGAAGCTGTTTCTTCTGAGTTCCATAAGGCTCCTGTACTTTCTCCGTTTTCTAATAAAGAAAATATCTTTGGTGGCAGGTTTGGTAGCCGTTTTGCATCAAATATCTTTGTATACGTTAGACAAAGAAAATTTGTTCCATCTCTTGTCATAGTTCTCTTACTTTGTGCCACTGGCGGTGTTTCTGCTTTTGCAGAGGATGCTCTACCTGGGGATTATTTGTATTTATTAAAAGTTAATGTAAATGAGCAGGTCAAGGGTGTTGTTGCCGTAACACCTGAGGCAAAGGCTCGTCTTGCAGTTGAAACAACAGAAAGAAGACTCCAAGAAGCGGTCATTCTTTCTTCACAAGGTAAATTAACTGATGCAAGAAAGCAAATTATACAAGGACAATTAAGCAAAAACGCAACAGACGTTAAAAATAGTGTTGCAGATTTAGTAGCTTCAGACAACATTTCAGTTGCGCAAGAAGTGGCTATTAACTTTGAAGCATCATTGAAGACTCACGAGCTAATTTTAGAGACTCTTACAAAGAACGCAGAAGATGCAAAGAACGGTACTTCCACATTAGCTTTTACTACTTCTACAATCGTTAATGCCAGTTCAACGGAAGTAACTGTCGCAACTACAACCATAAATGCAAATACATCGCTAGGTACAACAACTGAGAAGGTTTCAGAGACTCAAACTTCATCAACTGTTGTGGCACAGCCCATTAACACTTTAATGCAAGATATTAGACAAGAAATAAATTCTAATACAAAAATGAGAGAAGAGTTATCTCTGAAGGAAATCATTGGAGCAACAGATCCCACAAGGATTGGAGATAAGATTAAATCAGTGAAGGCAAAATATTCTGATTTAGCTTATCAAAGAAAAACTTTAACTGATTTAAGCCCTGCTTCAATTAAATTATTTGATACTTATTTGGCTACTGCATCTTCTACAATAAATAGTGCTGAGACCGCTTTGCAAAAGAATGATTTGGTTAAATCAATGACTGCGCTTCAACAAGCTGTTAAGTCCCTAAGTGACTCTGATTCACTTCTCTCAATTGAACTGAATAGCAAGCCGGAGGTTAGAAAAGCGCTAGAGTTAATTGATATAAACAAACTTTTAAATTCAATACACTCAGATGACTCAAATTCCCCGTCTAATTCAACAAGTACGGTTTCAACTTCAATAACTGGAACTTCAACTGACGCAGTACTTGGAACAAGTACAATATCTTCTGCTATTTAATCAGAGTTTAATCAAGGGTGTGAAATATTTGAATCTCTGTTAAAATACCTAACACTATGTCATTTTTTCAAAATATGTTAATGAAGCAGATGCTTAAAAAGCAAATGAAGGGAATTCCACCAGATGAGCAAGAAAAGATTCTTAAAGCAATTGAAGAGAATCCAGATTTTTTTACTAATATTGCAACAGAGATACAAGTCAAGATGAAAACTGGTAAAAGCCAGATGGATGCAACTATGGAAGTTATGGGACAACATCAGGAGAAGTTAAGGCAAATAATGGGGAAGTAGGTATTACATGCTATTTATACCCCTAGTTGGTATATAGGGTAATTTGTGTGTGTGGAATTAAAAGCAATTGTTTTTCCACATTATTTTATTTTATTATATTACATTATATTTGTTGGTATGATACAATAAATATGTTTTTGATGAGGATAAATTATTTATGGAAACCAAAAAAAAGAAAATTTTAGTATTGGAAGATGAAAAACCGTTAGCTCGCGCCCTTGAATTAAAATTAACTCATGAAGGTTTTGATGTTAAGACAGATTCTAATGGCGAAAATGTTATTAGTTTTGTGGAGAAAGAAAATTTTGCACTTATCATCTGCGATATGGTAATGCCTAAATTTGATGGTTTTAAGGTGTTAGAAGTCCTCAAGGAGCATAAAATTAAAATACCAGTTATTGTCCTTACCAACCTCAGTCAACCTGAAGACGAAGATCGTGTTAGGAGTCTTGGTGCTGTTGATTTCTTAAGTAAACCACCCCAGGCTAACGCCGTGGGGCATTAACATACCCTATCCAAACAGTTGAGCTGTTTGCCCTCCATCAGCATTGCCTTGATTTTCAATATAGCGTTTGATGGTATCTTGGTCTACGCCGACCGTGGAGACAAAGTATCCATCGGACCAAATACCGTCAGTGCCCCAGTATAGTTTTTTGAGGAAGGCAAACTGGGTTTTTAAATTTCTCGACGTATTGGTTTTAAGCAGACGAACCACACTACCCACTGACTCTTGTGGTGGAATAGAGATTAGCATATGAACATGATTTGTGTCGTGATTGATTTCTTTGATTCTAAGTCGTGGGTAGTGTTCTGTGACTTCGTAGAACTTCTGTTTTAAATGTTCCCATATACCTTCGTTCGCGATAGCGTTACGACGGTATTTGGTTACCAGTACTATGTGATAATCACAGAGGTAGACGCAGTGGTCGGCTCGCATGTATTCTTTCTTCATGTGACTATTCTAACACACGGCATGCAGGATGGAGGGTACCACTGCATCCCACGGGCTTACGCCACGGGGAATTTGCGTGGATTAAATCCAATGCACCAATTGCTGAAGTTGTAGAGCGTATTAAAAAACAGATTGGATAAGTAAAGGAGGTGATTGGGTAGGGATAGCTTTTTGACAAAATAATTAAAAACAAAAATATGAAATTTGATCAAGATACAATAATAAAAATACTTCTAGATGGGAATTATATTGTAGAAGATGATGTTGAAAAGGCAAAAATCTATGCTGAGGAACACAGGGTTTCTCCCACAGAGTATTTATTGTTGGAAGGGTTAACAAGTACTGATATTATAGGTCAGGCTATTGCTGAGTCTCTTAAAATGCCTTATGCTAACTTAAATTCTAATCCACCATCAAAAGAACAAGTTCTGTTAATACCAGAAGATATTGCAAAGAACTATCATATTGTAGTTTTTAATCAAGATGACTCTGGGGTGGTGATAGCAACAGATAATATTGAAAATGAGTCTGATATAAAAACAGAATTAAGTTCATTGTTCCCTGATAAAGAGATGAAAATTAGTTTTGCGTTATCAGATGATATTGATGCGGTCTTTGTAAATTATCAACAAGGTTTAAAAACAGAATTTTCAAAGATAATTGAATCAAAGGGCCGTGTAGCTCCAGAAATATTAGATCAAATTTTTGAAGATGCACTTTTGCTTAAGGCATCTGATATACATTGTGAACCACAAGAAAATAAGGTTGTAATCAGATTTAGAATAGATGGAATATTGCATGATGCTGGAGAGCTTCCAAGAGATTATTATGAGAATATTGTGAATCGCATCAAGGTTCAATCAAAACTTCGAATAGACGAGCATTTAAGTGCTCAAGACGGAGCTCTCCGCTATGTTTCAAAAAACTATCCTCATCCTGTTGATTTACGTGTATCCATTGTTCCAATCTTGGATGGTGAAAAAGTTGTAATTAGAGTTTTGTCATCTTATGTTCGTGATCTCACCCTTAGTGATATTGGTTTATCTAAAGAGTTGCAAGATCAAATTTCAAAAAGTTCAAAAAAACCTTTTGGTATGATTTTGGTAACCGGTCCTACTGGCTCTGGAAAGACAACTACACTTTACTCAATTATAAAGGTTATTAATACTCAGAAATCAAATATTACTACAATTGAAGATCCTGTTGAGTACAAGATTCAAGGAGTTAATCAAATTCAAGTAAACGCATTAACTAATCTAACTTTTGCAAAGGGATTGCGTGCTGTTACTAGACAAGATCCTAATGTTATCTTTGTTGGAGAAATACGTGATCTTGAAACGGCCGACATCGCAGTGAACGCTGCACTTACCGGACACTTACTTCTTTCTACTTTTCACGCAAACAATGCAACAGCGGCAATCCCTCGTTTTATAGATATGGGTATTGAACCTTTTCTTGCGGGATCAACAGTTGAGCTTGTTATTGCGCAGCGTTTGGTTCGTAAGATTTGTGATTCATGTAAGGTTAGTGAATCATTTTCTAAGTCAAAGATTGAAAAGTTTGGACCAGAGGTAAGTAAATATTTTAATGGTAAATCTTATAATTTCTACAAAGGAAAGGGATGCGGTAATTGTTCAAATACTGGCTTTAGAGGTCGTGTTGGTGTTTTTGAATTCTTAACAACATCTTCGGAGTTACAAGATTTGATTGGTAAAAGTCCTTCAACTAAGGAAGTTTTTGAACTTGTTAGAAGTCAAGGATTCAAGACCATGTTTGAAGACGGAATTGATAAGGTAAAAGATGGAATGACAACTTTAGAAGAATTATTAAGAGTTATTATTCCACAATAAATTAATTACTTATTATGAGAAAAATTCAATTAAGGGAGTCATATGAAAAGCAAGGTTTCTCTAAGCCTGTTTTTGAATATCGTCCTGATTGGCCATATATAAGTGTTGGATTTGGGGATGAGCAAGACTACTTTATTGAAAATCTCAGTTTGTTAATTTCTTCTGGTATGGGAATATCTAGTGCCCTTGCTTCTATTAATGTTTCAATTAAGGGTAAGAGATTAAGAAAGGTGACTGAAGCAATAGAGGGAATGGTCAATGATGGATCACCACTGTGGAAAGCTTTTGAAAAGACTGATTTTTTATCGGAAAGAGTTATTTCTCTTATTCGCTCTGGTGAAGAAGCTGGGAGATTACCAGAGCATTTAAACTTGGTAACAATTCAACAACATAAAGAAAAGCTTTTTAATTCTAGACTTAAATCAGCTCTTTTGTATCCTGGAATTGTTTTGATACTAGCTTTTATTTTGGCGGTTGGTAGTTCTTGGATTATTTTACCTAAACTTGTTTCAATATTTCAAACTGCTAAAGGAACTTTGCCTGTAACCACTGTTATTTTATTATGGGTAGGGAATTTTTTGGCTAAATATGGAGCGATTGTTGTTCCTTCTGTTATTATAGCTTTATTATTAGTGGTCTTCTTTGTATTCTTTTTCAAAAAGACTAAATTTATAGGTGATTATATTCTTTTCTCTATTCCTGGGATTAGAACTTTAATACAAGGAGTTGAATTGGCTAGATTTGGTTATATCTTTGGGGTATTGCTACAGGCTGGTTTTCAGGTTAATGAAGCACTGGAATCTGTTAAAAAAGGTACATCTTACACTCAATATAGAAAGTTTTATAATCATCTACAGGAATGCATATCAAATGGTGATACTTTTAAAAATGCTTTATCTACTTATAAAAAGCCTGAGAGATATTTACCAATCCCGATACAGCAATTGATTTTATCATCAGAGAAATCTGGAAGATTGTCAGAAACTTTTATCAAAATAGGTGTTATTTTTGAAGATAAATCAGAGGCGATGTCTAGGGACCTTTCTACTGTATTAGAGCCTATAATCTTGATTGTCGTAGGTCTTGTTGTTGGTTTCGTCGTTCTAGCTATTATTGGACCAATTTATGGATTATCAAATCAAATATAATAAGAGGAATATTCTAAGAAGATTTTCTGGGGGTTTCTCCCTTATAGAGCTTTTGATAGTCATAAGTATTTTTTCTATTTTTGTAAGTATGTCAACGTCTACTTACTACAGCATGCGGGCTCATACTAATTTGGAATTATCCACAGGCAGTCTAGTTGAAGCAATCAGGTTTGCTCAATCCAGCGCGGAATCGGGGAAGGGTGATTCTAAATGGGGTGTAAAAATTTTGACAAATCAAGTTATTATTTTCAAGGGTGATAATTATACAGCAAGAGATGTGTCTTTTGATGATACGCTTAACTTCTCTGGAGGAATTACTGCAAGTGGACTTTCTGAAGTTGTTTTCGATAAGATAACAGGTGTAACCACTATGGTTGGAACAGTTGTTTTAAGTAACGGTTCGGATAATAAGAATATAATTGTGAATGAGAAGGGTACAATTAATTATTAGTCTGATATAATGAGGGTAAGTATTATTGCAAAAAAACTGATGAAAATTAAATCATATAAAAATTTAATATTTAAAAGAGGATTTTCACTAGTTGAGCTTTTGGTTTCAATTTCTATATTTCTAGTCTTCGTTATCGCTGTAACAGAAGTGACAACCAGTGTGTCTAAAGAGTCAAGAAATTCTGCCAATAAACAAAGAGCAGCTGTTTTAGCTGAGGAGGCTGTTGAGGCTGTTAGAAATATTCGTGATGCAAACTTTGATAATCTAGTGGATGGAACCTATGGTTTAGCGACAACAAGTAATCAGTGGACTCTTTCTGGTACATCGGATTTAACAGATATTTTTACTAGGGTAGTAACTATCTCTACAATAAATCCCAATCAAAAGAAGATTGATGTTCAATTGTCATGGACGGACCAAATATCGCCAACTAATTCTTTTTCACTTAGTACGTATCTTACAAATTGGCGTGCGGTATTGAATGTTCAAGTTGGTTTGACTGTAAATAAATCTGTCATAAATCATGGAGGAACAAAAGTTGCAGCTGACTTTGCTCCATTTCAGGTTGGCACAACAACTGTTACCCTTGGATCCGCTAATCTATTTGATGCGGGAACATATACCGTTTCTGAATCAACTGACCCAAATTATACTCAAACTTTTAGCGGTGATTGTAATTCAAGTGGTGTTATTGACTTGGTTGCAAGCACTACTAATACCTGCCTAATAACAAATGAAGAAAAGCCTTCAATGTTAACGGTGACTAAGGCTGTTATTAATCACGGTCTATCTAAGGTTCCATCGGACTTTACGCTTAAGGTTGATACTAATCCTGTTGTCTCTGGTGCTACAAATGTTTTCAACTCAGGCGTCCATACTGTCTCTGAAATTGCAGATTCATCTTATGACGCAACTATTAGCGGAGATTGTAACGGAGCTGGCTCTGTGACCCTTTCTCCTAATACTACAAAAGCTTGTACAATAACAAATGAAGAAAAATCATCTTCAATAGTTGTAAATAAGACAGTTATAAATCATGGTGGAACAAAAGTGGCTTCAAACTTTGCACCGTATAAAGTTGGGGCGACAACTGTGACTTTAGGGGCAACAACTACTTTTGATTCTGGAAATTACACAGTTTCTGAAACTGTTGATCCTGCTTATACAGCAAGCTTTAGCGGTGATTGTGGAGGGGGTGGATCGGTAACTTTGACATCAGGTTCAACAAAAGTTTGTACTATTACAAACGAGGAAAACCTAGTTGTTCCCACTGTTACAACACCAACGGTTGCTTTTATTACAAATACTACTGCAACACTAGGTGCTAATGTCACTTCACTTGGTGTTCCAAATTCAATATCTGCTAGAGGAACGTGTTGGGGAACAACAGCTTTGCCCACTACAAACTGTGTGGCTGAAGGGGGGACGGGAACTGGGGTATTTACTCAAGCGAGAACTGGATTTACTGCCGGAACTCCTTATTATTATAGAGGTTACGCAGTAAACACAACCGGTACTGGTTATTCTCCTGATGGTACCTTTACAACTGGAGCGACATGTTCTGTTGCTTCATCTTTGGTTGGCACTCCAACTTTATATAACAGTGCAGGTTCTGTTTCGGCTTTAGTGAACAAGCCTGCTGGAGTTGTGCAGGGGGATATTATGTTTGCCCATATTTTGCATTCAAATGGAACAGATAGATTAAATGGTATTCCAGTTGGATGGACTTTTGTGGCAAAACATAAAAGTGGTAGTAATAATCAAGCTTTGTACTATAAGGTTGCTGGAGCGAGCGAGGGGTCAAGTTATACTTTTGGCTTGAGCGCAAGTTCAAAACTTGGTGTAACAATATCTGCATATAGAGGATGTTTTGATACCGCTAATCCAATAGATGTTTTTACTAGTTTTGACTATGTTGTTAATAACACAACCTATAGAGCGGATACTTTGACTCTATCTTCGGCAAATACAACGGTTCTTATGTTCCCAAGTATTTTTAGTACAACGGTTAGAACTTTTGCAAACCCGCTCACCCAAGGTGGAGGTTGGACTGAAGACTATGATCAAGGCTCTACAGCCTCAGACTTCTCAAGAGCTGCGTATCGTAAGTTTATCCCAGCATCAGGTTCAACGGGTGTCATTGATAGTATAGGAACGTCTGGAACAACTATTAAGCATGCTTTTGGTGTTGCATTAAGACCTTTATAAAATTATGAGAATTAATCTGTTAAACAAAAAATATAAAAAAGGATTTTCTCTCGTAGAGACAATTGTTTATATTGCAATTTTTTCGATTTTTATAACGGGGACAGTTTCATTTATGAGTGGCGTATCCGCTTCTAGGCTTAATAATCAGATGGTACTAGAAATAAATGATCAGGGGTCCAAGGTAATGAAAACAATCACACAGAGCCTTCGTAATGCAAGCCAGGTTAATAGCCCAACTATTGGGAATACAGCATTGAATTTAAGCTTAACTACCTCTTTGGCTACCACTAGTCCGACTGTTTTCTCTGAAATTGCGGGGGTCCTTTATATGACAGAAGGTTCCGGATCTGCCATAGCTTTGACTAACAACAAGGTTGTTGTTAGTGGTTTGTTGTTTTCAAACTTATCTCGTCCAAGTACTACTAATATAATAAAGATTAGTTTTACTTTAACGAGTATTAATGCCAGCACAAGTCCCAGCGGTCAATATTCCTTCACTTTTAACGGTAGTGGTGGACTTCGAAGATAATTTGATACTTTTTAATAAATATTAAAATATGAATAATCCTATGAAAAATATAAACAAAGAAAACTTGAAAAAAGGTTTTTCAACTTTGTTTATTGTAATTATTTTGGGTGGAATTGCATTATCCGTAGCTTTATCGCTATCTACAAGTAGTGTATGGTCAATAAAAGCAAGTAATGATACTAAAGATTCGAATAAAGCAAAATCCCTAGTCAACGCTTGTGCGGAAGTTGCACTTGAGGTAATGCGTGAAAATAACAGCTATGCTGGGACAGATAATGTTGTCCTAGATGGTAATACTTGTACATACACAGTTACAAATACTGGTGGAACAACAAGAGGGATAGTAATTTTTGGAACAGTTGGTGGTATTGTTAGAAAAATAGATATTACAACAAGTACCTTTAATCCATTGGTAATATCTTATTGGCAAGAAAATTAATTTATATTTTGTATTAATAAATATTAATTGATATACTTAATATAAATTAAATAATTGGCTTGGTTTAAAATTATGTACAAAATTTACAATATAATAAAAATCTTTAGTAAATGGTCTATTGAAAATCTATTGGTTCTTGGTGTCTTGATCTTTACTCCATTATGGATTTGGTTCGGCGCTAGTTTTGTATTAAAAATTCCCAATGATTATAGTTATAAAGCGGATATTGTGTCAGTTGATAACTTTTATGACAATGTAAGTGGGGAATACAGAGGAGAACAATACTCAAAAACTAACTTTTATTATGATGCCGTCTCTAGTGCTGGTAGAGTTGTCAACATCAAGGGTTTGTTCAATGTTCAGACGCTGGATGGTAGAACAATTTTTAAATCGGAGCCAACTTACGGAATAGATAAATTTACAGGAGAGCATGTTAGTGGGGCGGGAGATTCTAATAGAGCGGGATATTTATTTGCGCCAAGATGGCTTAAAAAAGGTCAGCCTTTTACCTTTTGGTATTTAAGTTGTAATGCTCCTTTAGATATGGAATATGTCGCTGAAGAAAATTTATACGGTCTGAAAGTTTTTAAATATAAGAAGAAAAACGCTGATCCGATTGATCAAACAGATTTACTTGGTTTTTTACCTGATGTGCCTGAGTCTAAGGGTGTTAAACTTGCAAGTGATTTGAACATGTGGGTAGAACCAGTTTCAGGACATCTGGTTAAATTAGAGGATTATTCAACTGATTATTTTTACTATGACATTAACACTGGTGCCAGACTACATCCTTATAATAAATTCTTTAATACCTATACAGAGAACAGCGTTGTTACTCAA
>CAJBHC010000027.1 GCA_903952785.1 uncultured bacterium
CCCTGTATCATACAGGAATCATCTTTTGTTAACCCAGTAGAGGTTTTTCTTTTGTGTCTACTTTATAGGGTACGGTTCAATTTTACTCAAGGGGCGTCTTTTGCCTTATGCAGGCGAAACAAGAAGCGAGACTGGCGGCGGAAAATGGTGGGGATTAGTCCACAAAAGTCAACGCCTTCCCTGTCTTATCACTTCTACCTGTTCTTCCAATACGGTGAACATAGTCATCATGAGTTTCTGGAAGTTCATAGTTAATAACGTGAGATACGTTTGGAATATCAAGGCCCCTAGCAGCAACGTCTGTTGCAACAAGCATTTGAACTTCACCATCTTTAAACGCCTTAAGAGCACGTTGACGTTGAGTGTGAACTTTATCGCCATGAATAGAAGCCGCTTTGAAACCACGCTCTGAAAGCATTGTTGTAAGCTTCTCTACTCCGTGCTTTGTTCTTCCAAAGATTATAACCTTTTGGAATTCTGGGTTAATCAATAGATCATGAAGTATATCAATCTTTTGTCCCCCTCTTACATAGACAACATCTTGATCAACGTTCTTTGCAGTATCTCTAGTCTTTACAGAAATACGAACAGGATTATTTAGGAAGTCATTAATGATTCTTTCAATATCAGGTGAAAGTGTTGCTGAGAAGAATAGAGTTTGTCTATCCTTTGGCATAAGACTCATAACGTATTTCATATCGTTAATGAATCCCATGTCCAACATTCTATCAGCCTCATCAAGCACAAGATTTTTGAAATGTGAAAGATTAAGTTTTTTTCTATCGATAAGATCCTTCAAACGTCCCGGAGTTCCAATAATAAAGTTATTGAAATATTTTAATTCAGAAATTTGCCTTCCGATAGGAGCACCTCCGACACAACAAACTGAATAGATTTTCATTCCCTTAATGAAGGATTGTAATTCTTGATCGATTTGAATTGCAAGCTCTCTTGTTGGTGCCATTATGATTGCTTGTTCGTCAGGATTTTTTATTACCTTATTTATAAGTGGTAAAAGAAACGCAGCAGTTTTACCTGTTCCTGTGTTTGCAATACCAACTAGGTCTTCCCCGTTTAAAATATGAGGAATTGTTTTGTCTTGAATTGGAGAAGGTGTGATGTATCCTTTTGCGATAACACTTTTCTTTAGAGATTCTTCAATTTTAAAATCAGCAAAGGTGTGCTCTGGAATGTAGGCTTCTACTTTTTCTCCCACAACTGCTTTGTTGATGAATCTTGAAATATCAAGACGGCCGCCTCCTGATGCACGTCCTCTTCCTCTGTTTCCTCCACCAAAGCCTCCACGGCCGCCGTAGCTACCGCCGCCATTTCCGCCAAATCTTGAAGCGCCTCCAAATCCACCTGAACGGCCACCTGAAGATCTACCTCCGGCGCCACCAGAAAATCTGCTAGCTCCTCCGCCAGCATAACCACCGCGTGAGCTTGATGAAGATGAAGCGCCTGATCCTGAGTAACCACCACGAGATGATCCACTACTATATCCACCACCAAATGACGCACCATCGCGTGAACTTGCACGTGAGTTGTATGAATGACCTCCGTGAGCCGGAGCAGAATAAGCAGGACGAGATGAGGATGCTGAAGCACCACCATAAACACTTGCGCGAGCTGATGGAGCGGAACTTGATTTTGATGCACTGTGAGCACCATGAGCACTTGACGCACCCTTATTTAATGAGCCACCGTAAACACCAGTAAAAGCAGCGTTTGTTGCAGATTTGGGTGCACTTGTTGTACGGGGTCCGCTTGTTTTACGAGCGCCACCTGTACCACGAGTAATATTGTTTCTATTACTAGAAGATTGTTTTTTAAACATATTATTTTAAGCCCTTTCTTAATAGAAAGAGGGTTGATTTCCACGTATTATTTTATGGAAAACTGAATTAGTCTTTAGAGATAACGTAAGGCGACTAGAAATCTCTAAAGTTTCGAAAAGGTATACTTTGTGTGGAATATCCACCCAAAACCAATGAGAGATTAACTTACCTATATAGTATGTACTATGTTAGGGGTTTTGTCAAATACGTGGCGGAGACGGAGGGATTCGGTCCTTACAGGACCTGTACAGTCTTCGTATCGCGCTCGCTGCGCCCCAGTAGGTGATTCTGCTGAATCGTTCGCGCAATATACTCAGACTTTTCTCATCCCTCGCGGAAACTGCTCAAGCAGTTTCCTCGTCTCCTCCGTTCACTCACTTCGTTCGTTCACTGCGGATGCTCTCGAGTTCGGACTTTTCTCGGTTAAGCCCAGTAAGGTTAATTTTTAATAAGTAGATTATAGCACGTCTATGCGTCTCGAGCAGGGCAAAAAGTGACAAAAGTGACACAAAATGAGGTATAAAGTTACAGGTATATGTCACTTTCTTCTATAATAAAGTCAATCCTAGTCCTTGATCCGTCACCAACTGGGTCATCTAATGAATAGACTTGCATTGGCCGTATTCCCCTACCTGAGTATTCTAGAGTTTTAAATAGATAACCTAAAAACGTACCAGTATACTTATACAACCTTATACAGTTCTTAATCTTGTCTTCTACATCATCAGTATACCCTTTCCATTTTCTAACTTGCCAACGCTTTTCAATCCATTCTTCAGTTATAAAGGTAATCCAAGATATTAATTCTTGTCTAGCTAGAATATTTCCTTTTTGACTGAGTCGTACCAGAGCTATAATAATTCTTTCTTGATTAGCTACGTCCCTTAGGTCAATTGATGCCATTAGAGTATAGAGTTTGTCTTTGTATCTCAATAGCACCAAATCTACTTCATCTTGATTTTGATATTCCTTAGCTGATTTTATTCTATATCTTGTCCATCGTTTTTGATATTTTCTATCAAGTTCCATTGTGATCCTGTCCCAGTCTATATCACCATTCTCAGTTCTGATATTCTTATAGATATAACGATAGACAGATGGTGTTTCTTTGTATACCCAAGTGCTACTGAATTCTTTTGGTTGTTTTTTAGAAAGTGAGGATTTTAAGGTTTTAACAGCATCTTTAAACAACATAAAATATGTAGTTTTACTTTAATGTTTGTAAAAACTCTGAAAATAAAAGACAGACTCCTAAAACAAACAATGCACAAAGTATATGAGGAGTCCAATCCTTTCCTTTGATAGTTAGATAATTTTTTACAGCAACTTTTTCAAGCTCCTTAACTGATGATTCAACAATTTCTTTATTAACCTTAATATAATCAGCTGATGTTTTGGATGGATCATTATATACGCTATATATTAAATCCTTAATCTTTTTATTAAAGGCTTCATTATATTTTATTTGCCTATACAATGAATTTGCCTCAATTGTGTAAATATACAAAATATAACCAATTGAACCTACAACATTCAAACCTAGTGAAATTAGACCAACATAAGTAAGCCAATCGGATTTTAGATTCGTATTTAACAGAGATGATGATAAAACAGACAAGGTAATACCTATAATTGTAAGAGAAAAGCCAATCAGAGTTATCAAAAAAGTTCTCAATGAAAACATGTTTTGATAAAATATGTTTCTTTTTTCTGTATTTTCTAATTGCATGAGATTATCCACTCTCTGCTCTTCCATCATCAAAACTTCTTTTTTATCATTTGTATTATTCATATATTTACAGTTACAATAACCAAAAATAGTCTGCGAATTTAATATTATTTGATACCGATAATACTAAATTTAGGTAAATTAAACAATCTACTCAAAAAGTGAAAGGGGTGAAACTAACTACTAATAACTACCTATAGGAACATCTATTAAATCCTTAGCTACACAAACTTCGTCTTTTATAAGGTAGCATTCTGCATAATGACTTCCTTCGTATTTAGTGTTTTCCCTCTTATTTCTATATCCCGAATCAGAAACTATTTCACCTCTTAAATCATTCCTAGATAAAGCTTCAAATCCTGAATTCTTTATTTTCCACTTGATTAGATATGGTGGAGGTACTGTACATTTATCTATTATAAATTCGATTTTTCTTTTCTTTGCCAAAGGTTTGGTTGAATTTCTTAGTCTAAACGGTCTAAAACCATCTTGTACTATATTTGCATCAATAACAACTTCGTACTGAATAGACTCTGTAATTCCCAAATCACTTAAGAACATCTCACCTGAATCCCTATTAGGATGATTATTGGATACATCACAAGGTGCGACTATATTATCTATATCATTAGAATCACTAACAACAAAGTTTTCACCAAATATTTGTTTCCATAGTAACTTACTAATATTATCATTATCAGAATTATATGATTCATCTATCTTCTTTCTAATTATTCTTAATTTATCTTTTGTTTTTTCAAAATTATCTTGATTCCAGTGTCTAGTAAAACTTTCGGTCGATAATATGGGATTTCTTACATCAGGAGGAACTGAGTGTGATTGAAAATAATCGTCGAGACGACCAAATAAGACTTTAAATGCCGTTGGTAAATCAAAATAATCAATTTCATTATCTGAGTTTAAAACAAGATTACCCAATAGAGTAGTGAGCATGATTGATTTTATTGGAATAGATTCCTTGTCTCTGATATATTTTGCCAAACGTACGACCTTTATTAAAAGGTCCCCTGTACTTATAGTATTCATTCTTTCAAACCACTCAGCATATCCATCGCCATCTGTAGATTCAAATAAGTCAGTATCTTTATTCATAATATGACACCCTATTGTATTCTTGATAGTTGGAATTATATCAATATGAAAATCATCAGCATAATCCAATGTCACACAACGGTTTTTCCCATGGCGATCAACAATATCTTCATAAATTCCATTTTCCTTAAATTCCTTATGTAGATTATCTAAATACTGTTTAGGAGACCATCCTGAAAATTCCCTTAATTCAAGCAAAAGATCAACATCAAAAGTATGACTGTCTGATAATGGTTTAATTATTGTCTTTTGACGATATGAACCTTGTGGCACAATATTAATAAAATTATCTTTGAAAACCTCACTGTTCTGTATAAACTTTTTCACTACAGCAACACCATCTTTTATTTTATCGATTCTTGTTTTATTCAAATTAACTTCTTTCTCTAAAAAATCCTCAAATGATTCGGTGTATTTCATATTAATTATAATTTATGCTCTGGAATAAACAGGTCGGCCTTTTCTGAAAAAAAATGCCGTATGCTAGGTAACGCCTTCCTAGCCTCAGAATCTCCCAATCCTTTCAGTGAGCCTATTTCAGATATTGAATCTAATCCAAATCTACCCCTCGACACTACGGGGCTGAATCTGTATACATTTTTACTGCCCAATAACAATAATGCTGTACCATAAGAAGCAAAAGACTGGGTGGACATGAATAAATCAATCATCTTAACACCCCAATAAGCAAGGCCTCGTGACTGCTTTCTTGCAGTTTTAATGTTGGATGGTTCAGAGGTACAACCGATACTTAAAATTTCAATATCATCCTTATCCCAGCCAAGAACACCAATTGCTTCTACAACAGCAAGTCCCATTGGATTATTTGCCCAAACCCCGCCATCAACCAGTGGAATCCCTGTCGTAGATGTGTGTGAAGGGAAATAACTTGGGGCAGCGGATGTTGCAAGTGCAACACCCACCACTTTTTCTTTATAATCCCTCTCAAATCTTTTATTGTGGGAAGTCTTGTACACGTGCACTTCTCCTGTTTCTAAATTTACACTAGGTATAACTAATCTATTAAAGCTGTCTCCTAATCTTTTATCTCCAAATTTAGAAGTCAAAGCCTCTTTGAGGGGTGTTGTGTCATATTTAGCAAAACCAATTTGACGCAACCTCCTAAACAAGGAATTCCCTTTAAATATTTTAGGCCCAAGTTCTTCATAAAAAGAAAGCATTTCTTTTGCTGAATAACCCATTCCTAAACCAAGGGCAATTATTCCACCCGTGGAAGTTCCAACTATTAAATCAAAATGATCATTTATTTTAGCACCTACTGTGTCTTCTACGGTTGCTAAAAATGAGGCTGGAAAAACACCCTTAATACCCCCACCGTCTATAGATAGAATTTTTTTCATCCTATTTAATCTTTCTAGCTTTTTCTAATACTTTAGACAGAGAGTTGACCTTCAATGACTTCTCTGCTCCACCTAGTGTCTTGATGTTTTTGTGTAGATTCCCCAATACAGGATATTCCCTTATCAAATTCTCCATTGATGAATCGCTTCTTTCTTTCCTAAAAGTACCCTTAGAAGTTCTCGTGTGTTTATTTAGTGCCATGACTGTAATTTGAAATTAATTTACTTATAATGCTTCTTGCTCCAATTGGACTAGTCAGGATAGTATTTATTACTGGTCTAGAGATCAATAGATGTTGAAAGCTATACATAATTATACGCTCATATTTAAAATTGTAAAGAATCTATTTATGAAATCAGTTCATAACATGTGGATTGACAGTGGATAACTCCACCTGTATACTAAAAATATGAATATTCACGAGAGTCAGAAGAAGATACTCAATTATCTAAGTGGAATACAAGACCTAGATGGAATAAGTTACTGGGAAATAGCTAGAGAGACAGGTCTTACAAACGCACAAAATGTAGTTCACCACCTAAAACAACTTGAAAAACTAGGATATCTAAGACGTGACTCATTTAATCCATCTTCCTTTGAAATACTTAAAAACCCCATTGAGGATGTTGTGTATTTAAATTTATTAGGCTTTGCTCAGTGTGGTAATGAAACAGATTTCTTTTGTGACACCAACGTAAGAGAAAAAATTGCAATATCAACAAAACTTTTTGGTATTAGTAATCCTAAAAATAGCTTCTTAATTAGGGCTAAGGGCGACTCCATGTCCCCTGAGATTTTTGATAATGATTTAATAATATTTGAATCTACAAGCGACGTCGATGATGGTAGTGTTGCCTTAGTAATTGACAATGATGAACCTAAAATTAAACAAGTATTTAAGACAAGTAATGGTATATTGCTAAGGTCTTTTAACAAACAACATCAAGATAAGGTTGTGAAAGATTCTGATATAAGAATACTCGGTCTAGCAAAACACCTCATTAAAAAATATTTAAATTAAAAAACAATGTCCAGTGGATATCAAAAAATGCTTGATGATTTTGATAAGGAAAGAAATACAATAGCTTTTTACAAGACTAGAGGGTTCAAGGAATTATGGAGAAACATAGGAGATTTGGTTAGAAAAGAAGAAATACAAAAAAGATTTAAAATCTTAAGAAAGAAGTTTAAGATACCAATACTTGGTTTTACAATAAAAGAAAGCCCGTGGAATCACCCACCAAAAGACTGGCACTACTATCAAGATAGAACGTATATGCTGTTTAGGGTTAGAGATGACATTATAGAAATTTGCAAAGAATGTAGTCTTTTGCCTAATGACTGGATGGACGTCTTTGAAAAATATTTATTTTACAACAAGCTGTTATTACACATGAGGCCTAACGCTCATAATTTATGTTTTGTTTGCGATTCTATTACAAAGACCGACTCTGTTGGACATCAGGCGAATGAAACAGATCTAGGTATGTACCCCATATCTCTTCAAATAAGTCCTTACGCTTCTAAAAGGAATATACAGGATTACATAAACAAAATTTACACTACTGAAATAAAACCTCTGCAGGACAAGTATAAGAAACCTGATGTTAAAATTGGAAAAACAAGAAAAAGAGACTCGAAGATTAGACAAATCAATGATTTTATATATGAAAACCAAGATTGGGAACCAAAAAGACTTATTACACACATAAAAGAAAAATTTAATAAAATATTACTTCAAAGTGAAATAAGTAAGGCTATTTCTATAGAAAACAAGACGAGAAATTAAGTGTACACCACTTAATTCTTATATTTTTATGCTGACATATTTTAGACTTGCAATATTAGCAAGTTTAATTTTTATCTATGACAAAACAGGAAATAAGATGGCGTACAGAAACAAGACAGGTTGAGGATTTGGTGGTCTGGTCTAAAAACCCCAGAACCATTACAAAGTCGGCAATGATTAAGCTCAAACAAAGAATTAAAGACAGAGGTTTTCATGCAGTTATTGTAATTGATACTGACAATACTGTACTTTCTGGGAATCAAAGAAAGATAGCCTTGAAGGAATTGGACGTAAAGGAAGTAATAGTTCTTGTGCCTAATAGGAAGCTAACAGAAAAAGAAAGGGATGCTATAGCTTTGGAAAGTAATTCCAATGATGGTGAATGGGATTTTGAAAAATTAAAATCTTTCGATTTAGAGTTACTCCAGTTTGCAGGATTCGACGAAAAAGAATTAGTAAAATTCTGGGACGAAGAAAAAGACACTAAGGATGATAAGTTTGACGTATCAAAAGAACTAAAGAAAATTAAGACACCCAAGACAGAATGTGGTGACCTTATAATCATGGGTGATCACAAGTTACTTTGTGCAAGCTCAACAGACATTAATGCGGTACAAAAACTATTTGGCGAGCATAAGGCGACAGCCATCTACAGCGACCCACCTTTTAACATCGGGCTTTCATACGATAAAGGCGTAGGTAACAAGAGCAACTATGGAGGTTCTTTTGATGATAATCAGTCACCTGAAGAATATAAGGAATTTATTCGCAAAGTTATAAAATCTTCACTTGTAGTATCAACTAATGATATCCATGTCGCATTCTGGTGTGACGAGGCGTGGGTTTGGGTATTTCAGACCTTATACATGGAGTTAGGAGTTAAGAACAGAAGATTGAATGTGTGGGTTAAGAACAATTCATCTCCAACACCTACCGTTGCTTTTTCAAAGTGCACAGAATTTTGCGTATACGGTAGTAAAGGATCACCTTATCTATCTGACTTACACAAAAACCTAAATGAAATTCAAAATAAAGATTTAGGAACTGGCAATCAACTGCTAGATGATATCTCAAATTTGTGGGCAATCAAAAGACTTCCGTCGAATCAAATGGAACATCCTACAAGCAAAAATCCTGAGCTTCATCATAAGTTTATCATGCGTTGTACTAAGCCTGGGGATATTATCTTCGATGCATTCTCTGGGTCTGCTAGCACTATGATTTGTGCAGAACAGCTAGGTCGTAAGGTTTATTCTCTTGAGATTGAGCCAATATTTTGTGATTTGGCAATTAAGAGATACGAAAAACTTACAGGTCGCAAAGTCAAAGTAATAAAGAAATTCTATGAAGAAAAATAAATTCCAAGATACCTTTCTTTCTGAACTTAAGAAGGTACCTATTATTCAAGTGGCCTGTGAAAAATCAGGTTTATCTCGTAACAGTATCTATCGTTGGAGGAAGAACGACAAAACATTTTCAAAACAAATGGATGAAGCAATCCTAGAAGGCATAGATTTAGTGAATGACATGTCTGAAACCCAGTTACTAACTTTAATCAAAGAAAAGAACTATCAAGCCATCAGCTTTTGGCTACGTCACAGAAACGAAAACTACAAGAACAAACTTGAGATTACAACAGTAGAAGACTCCGAAGAATTAACACAGTCTCAAGCAAAGATTGTTAAAGAAGCTTTAAAGCTTGCAAACATTACAAAATCCAAATCAATTAAAAACATAAACAACAAAGACCATGACTAAAATTATTCCAACAGCATTAATCAATAAAATGCTAAAAGACAAGTTGGTAAGAACGACAATTACAAAAGACAGTTTCTTGTATTTCTTTCATCTATATTATGCTAGTTACGTTAAATACGAAACTGCAGATTTTCAGAAAGAAATAATCCACAATCTAGAAAAAAGCCCTACCGAAAATCTATATATTGTAGCCTTTCGTGGGTCTGGAAAATCTACAATGGTAACTACTGCATATCCAATTTGGGCAATTCTTGGAAAACAACAAAAGAAGTTCTGTATTATATTCTGTCAGACTAGAGCACAAGCAAAACAACACATGATGAACATAAGAAATGAACTTGAAAAAGATGGCCCGCTAAAGAAGGACTTAGGACCTTTTAATGAAGAAAGTGATGAGTGGGGTTCTCATTCGTTGGTATTCAAAAGAAACGGTGCAAGAATCACAGTAGCTTCAAGTGATCAAAGCATTAGAGGTCTTAGACACAATGAACACCGTCCTGATTTAATCATCTGCGATGACGTAGAAGATATTCAATCCACAAAGACTAGAGAAGGTCGTGATAAGACCTACTACTGGCTTCGTGGTGAGGTTCTACCTGCTGGAGATAAAAACACAAGACTTATTATTGTTGGGAACTTATTGCATGAAGATTCCCTGTTAATGAGGATTAAAGATGAAATTTCACAGGGGAAAGCGAGGGGTACTTTTAGCGAGTATCCCCTACTGGATAAAAATAACGTCTGCTTATGGCCAAGTAAATATGCAACAGAAAAGGATATTGAAAATGAAAAACTGCAGATTTCAAGTGAAGTATCGTGGCAAAGAGAATACTTACTCCGTATTATCCCGAGTGATAATCAAGTCATCTATCCAGAGTGGATCCAATACTACGATGTATTGCCAGGGATATCACATAAAGCATATCGTGGAACTTACGCAGGAGTCGATCTTGCTATATCTTCCAAGGATTCTGCGGATTTTACAGCAGTTGTGTCGGCACATGTTTATGGTCGTAGAGAAAAATTACGCATTTATATTCTTCCTAATCCAATTGCAGAAAAACTAAATTTTCCAGCACAAGTGGAACTAATGAAAAACTTTAAGAATACTCAAATGCCAAGATACGAGGACAAACTGTTCGTTGAAAGTGTTGCATATCAAGAAGCACTCCCCCAGATGCTTGAGATAAACGGAGTACAAGCAGAATCAATAAAGCCCAAAGGAGATAAGCGGACACGATTATCTTTAACATCTACCTCAATTAAATCTGGGATCATCAAATTTCCAAGACAGGGTTGTGAAAATCTTATTAGAGAACTTATTGGTTTTGGAGTTGAAAAACACGACGACCTTGCTGATGCTTTTTCACTTCTTATTAATACAACGCTCGATAAACATTCCAACGAAGGAACTATTGTTATGGCTTGGGTTGGAGGAAATTCTTGGGATAAGGATGATATTATATATCACTCTGATTATATAGATGTTGAGCCTATAATTTAAATTGTAAGTCATTTTAAGACGTGCTATTTATACAAGCTAATCACATTGAGGACTCTTTGTTCTTGATGGGTATGTTGCAAGTAGTTTATCTACTGAATCAAAAGATTTTAAATATTTTGAATTTAGACTTTTCCACCCGTCACATTTTTCTGGATAGTAATATTTTGAAGAACCGTACGACGATGTGTAAAATTTTGCAACAGCAGTTTGAGTTATTGAATTACTTGATGATACTTGTGTTTTTACAACTGGGACAACCACGATTGGTGCTGACTTAGGCTTCTTTGCTGAAGTGGTTATTCCATTACAAGTGTTTGGAGACCATAATCCAATTTTCGATTCCTGAGCCTTCTTAACAGCTTCCTTAAATTCGGTTTGATATTTATAAGGAATATTGTATGTATACTCATGAGCATAGCCCTGCTCTATCATGTATTTATTGTAAAACAAACCATCTTCAAGATATATATAAGCAAGGGTACGATTGTACTTATCTTTACTTCCCTGACTTGGGTCTGTTTCGATCCTTACCTTTTTACCAGTAAGTAATTCCTTTGCTTTGTTTGAAGCTTCTTTACCAAAGCATTGGACCAGCTTTCTAGGGTCTAGAGTTTCGGGAGTATCCAACCCAATCAGTCGTAAAGTCTCAATCTTTCCGTCCATGTTAATTTTAACAGTATCTCCGTCTACAACACTGGTTACAGAATAAAATGTGTAATCTGTATTTGTCGCTTTATTTTTATTATCGATAAGGCCAGAGTTGGTTGCAGAAGCTATTTGTATGACTGGTGCTTGATTCACATTCTTGGGTGGTTCTTGTATTGTATTTCCAAACACACTTGAGAACATCAACATTAGGAATCCTCCGAAGCTATATAGGGTTTGTTTTTTCATATTTATTAAAGATAATAATCCTAATTGTAAGAATCTATAATGTCATCGTCGTTATTATCATAATAACAACTGGGTGTTATATCATCCCAACAGTATTGATATCTATTACCACCTCCGTAATTTGATGGATTAATATGGTTTGGTTTTCCATAAAGGTACACCAACATGTCATATTTCATGCCAACCCAAATCAATCTTTTAATTAAATCCTTACATTCGTCTTCTTTCCAATCAGTATGTTTTGCACATAATTTGCCTGCAGAGCTTTTGTTCCATTCATCAATTTCTTTTTGAGTTTTCTGTGGAACTGGCTGAGACTCTGTTGTTGAAGTCGATGAAGAAATAAGACTTAAAAACATCGGTAAAAACATTATAATAATTACTATTAATAGTATTTTTCTCCCAGTCGTCCATACATAATTTTTTCCGCCACATTTAGGACATCTTGAACATTCAACATTGATATCCTCTCTGCAATGAACACATTTCTTTGTTTTAATATTTATTTCCATGATCTTGTGTGTAGATTTTAATATAGTCAGAGTTATAAGTAATAATTTTATTTACTTTCTTTACTTCCATCTTTATAGATAATAGTATTGACGTCCCACTCATATTTAAGTTTTGGTAGTTCAACGCTCTTTAGTTTTATATCTTCTTCCATAAACTGATTGTAATCAACGCTCGCTGAATACAACTTACTTTCCCCTACTTTAATACCCTCATCGTATGTAATTCTGACTTGCTTTATAGAATTTCCAAATAAGTCCATGAGATTTATCAACCCTTGTACACCCTCAATGTCTTTTTCAGAATTGTTTGTGAATTTAAATGTAAAAGTGTTAGCACTATTAAAAGACTGTGTCGAAAAACCCTTTTTCTCGATACTCATTGTTACTTTCTTATTTAAATCATTTGAAGCGGGATTAAAATCTTTTTCACGATTAGATTCTTTTTGATTACTACCCAAACCACTAAAAATATCTCCTATAGCAGATCGAATTTGATAAGCCTTAAATTCCATTCCACCAACAAAAACTATGCACAAAATTACAATAGCCAGTATCGTTTTACCAGCAGGTTTACTAAAAAAACTTTTTAAATTTTCCATATTATTGATCGCGATTTAATTAATAAACTCGATATCCAGATATACAAAAACCCGGACACCAAGGTGAGCCATAAGGCTCTATAGAAGTTTCCCTCTATAACGCGATCAACGCCCCTGATGCCGGGGTTTTTACATTGATCGCGATTTTTGACCATACCTTAAAATTTCTTCTAAGGGTTAGGTCCTCTTATTAAGTTGTTACTGTACATAATACAAAAAATATTTGTATTAGTCCATATCATATCGCAGATATAGGTGTTTGCTAAGCTGTGATACCAACAGCTTGTTTTGTTATTTTTTGTCTTATTTTCCTTGTGTTCCCATGCTTCAACAGCCCTAAATATGACTGGATCGTTTCCTTCTTCCCAGCTTTCTTGACTAGGTTCCTAAACATCCTTTTCTTGGTCGCAGTCCGAAGTACTTTATGTTTTGGAAAATGCACCCAACCCAAGAAGTCTAATCCTGAGGATAAAGTTTTAATGAATAGCTTGTCAGGATGAAGACTTAATTTCATTTTTTCTTCTAGAAAACATAATATTTTTGGAATCAGTTTTTCAAGATGAGCTTTATCATCTGACATAAATACAAAATCATCTGCATATCTTATGTAGTACTTTTCTCTTAAGGTATGTTTAATAAAATGGTCAAACTCATTCATATATATATTAACCAATAGTTGTGATGTTAAATTTCCTAATGGCAACCCAACGCCGACTTTCCCTTTTGTATTAAAACTACTTATAACTTGTCCAAGTAACCAAACAGTGTCTTTGTCCATTATGTGTTTTTCTAAAACATACATTAATATCTCATGATCAATATTTGCAAAGAACTTTCTTATATCACATTTCAAAATCCAACAGGTTCTTGTATTATTTTTAGATACTTTTCTTGAAAAACTTCTGAATCTCTCATTAGCTTTATGAGTCCCTTTCCCTAATCCGCATGAATATGAATCACATATAAACTTCTTATCAAAATATGGATATAAAATTCTATAGATTGCATGATGAAGTAGTCTATCTCGAACAGAAGATTTGTGAATATCGCGAGGCTTTGGGTCACTTAACTTAAAACTCTCATATTTACCATGTACATAGGCTCTTTCTTTTAAATCTTTATGAAGAGAAATGATGTTTTTCATTAGATATCTTCCAAACTCCTGAGTGTCCTTCTTGTTCCTTTTACCACACAAAAACTCCTGCCATGCTTCTAAGAGATTTTCTATAGATGTGATACTATCGTACATGTTATAAAATTTAATTAATTAAGACAGAAATACATGACTATAACATTACCCCCCCCCGCAAGGATTTTACCGCTATTACAAAGATTAAAAGAGATATATATCATATGGTATGGATACTATCAGACCATACCAAAAACTCATAGACACACATTGGGACAGAAGATTGATTCCTTGTTTGTTGAAATTATTGAAGGTACATCTATTGCTAGTTTTATTAACAAGACAGAGAAACTTCCTTGGATTAACTTTTCGATTAGAAAGCTAGATACATTAAAGATACTACTTATGGTCTTATGGGAGACAAAGTCATTGGATGATAAGAAATACATTTATCTTTCTACTAAACTGGAGGAGATTGGAAAAATGTTTGGTGGTTGGAATGGACAAATACAAAAACAAAACTCTCCGACCACGAAGGTTGGAGAGAAATGAGAAATTTGCGAGAGACGCCGCAGGGTTGTTGTAGTTCCAGTCATTGTCGAGCCAGTTGTAGTTCCAAACCCACTTGTCTCCGTTCCAGTACAGATAGCGAACGTAGAGGTTGCCATCAGAGTTGCGGTTATACACAACACCATCTATGTCACCACTACTTGAAGTTTTTTAGACGATCTTAGAGTTGAATATTATTTTGCATCATAATGCATCAGTGTCATGTACCAAGTATCTTCATTTTTTATTGAAGTGTCTACATACACCACGCTATTCTAAACCTTGATCGAGAATATTCTGGATGTATGGATACTGGGTTCGGTAGGAAGAAACCTTGATCTCTCCCATATTCACCTACTACCGTTATTTATATTATCATAAAAAACACAAAACCCCGAGCAATATTGCATCGGGGTGGAAGATTTGAAGGTGTATCTTACCATAACTTTTTTGAGCGTTTCAAGAGCAAAGGTCTAAGGGTCTGAGTGCCAGACCTAAGTGACCTAGCTCTGAGGACTACTCGGCGAGAGACGCCGCAGGGTTGACGTAGTTCCAGTCATCGCCGAGCCAGTAGCAGTCCCAAACCCACTCGCCTCCGCCCCAGTACAGATAGCGAACGTAGAGGCCGCCACCAGAGTTGCGGTAGATCGTACCCCAGAAGAAGATGTATCGGGTGTTACCCTTCTCGTCTTTCTTCCATTCGTCGGGGATGAGGCTGGTGTTCGCCTTCAAGTAATCGAGCAGGTTAGCATTGAACACAGGCTTCTTAGCCAACTCCTTGCGGAGGTCGTTGCCTTCAATACGCTTGTCACCCAACTGGTTTGGTGACAGATAGAGATTGATTTTGCTCGGGTCCCATTCGAACTGTCCACCCTTCTTGTGATCTTCGACTTTCCAGCCGTCGGGCAAGTAGGGGTCAGCATCAAGGTCGATAACGTGTTTGACGATTTCGATCTTGGCTTGACCAAGAACGACCAGTCTCACTTGCGCGAGAAGGTCTTTCTCGCTGAGTTTCTTGACCTCGGCATTGTTCCAGCCGTTGCGACCAAAAGCTAGGGCAAGTTCGTGGGCTTGTCCAGTACCCATTTCAAACGTGTTGTTGTTCATAACGTGTTTTCTATGTTGTTGACGTGTTAGTTTAACTTGTCTTGAAATGCTAGAGGACGACACATGTCGCCATAGCCAGAAAATGTCTATGTTTAGACATCTTTTGGCTATGGCGAACTCGCGGTTTTTAAAGAACTTTATCGCTTAGTATCATAGCACAGAATATAGCTATCTGTCAATGACTATATCGTTACAACTATATTTATAGCCTTTTTACAGCACGACCACACTACAAATCCCTTATTCTGCATAGCTATACACCCCCTGTGGTTCTGTCATTAATATATACATGGAAGTCGCAACTAACAGCCAAGTATTAAGACCAACCCTATCCCCTGCTATTAAGCTTAAATATTGTCTATATGCTCGCAAGAGTACCGAGTCAGAAGAACGCCAAATTCTCTCAATAGATTCTCAAGTTAAGGAAATGCTTCAAATCGCAGAAAGAGAAGATTTGGAAATTGTGGATATCAGGAGAGAATCACATTCAGCCAAAGACTCAGGGGAACGTCCTGTATTTAAGGAAATATTGGCTGATATAAGACGTGGTAGGTTCAATGGCATACTTGCATGGGACGCATCAAGAATCTCTCGTAATGCAGGAGATTTAGGTTCAGTAGTTGATCTAATGGATCAGAAGAGTTTGATTGAGATAAGGACATTCAGTCAAACTTTTGTTAATTCACCTAACGAGAAGTTCCTATTGATGATTCTGTGTTCTCAAGCAAAGCTTGAGAACGATAACAGAGTTATCAATGTTAAACGAGGATTACGTACAAGGTGTGAAATGGGGCTACGTCCTGGGGTTGCTCCAACTGGATACTTAAATTCCAAAAGAACCGATGAAAAATGTCAGGCAAATATCGATACAGAAAGAGCTCCTGTTATTAAGAAAATGTTTGAAAAAGTTGCATATGAGAAATGGAGTGGAAAGAAGTTATATATGTGGTTAAAGTTTGATTTGAACTTTAGAACTGCAAACGGGAAGAAACACTTAAGTCTTGGTAACATATTCAGGATTCTATATAATCCTTTCTATTATGGAATGTTTGAATATCCAAAGAATAGTGGTAACTGGTATCAAGGAAAGCATGAGCCAATTATCAGCAAAGAATTGTTTGATCAGACTATCGCACAGCTTAAAAGCAATGTAATGAGAACCGAGAATCAAGAGTTTACGTTCACCAAGTTAATGACTTGTGGATTATGTGGTTCTGGAATATCAGCCAGTGAGAAATGGAAGAAACAGAATAATGGGAATGTTCATAGATATGTATACTATGGATGTACAAAAGCAAAAGACAAACATTGCAAATGTGGATATATTGAAGAAAAGGAACTTATCAATCAGTTTGTTGGGTTAATGGACAACGTTAGTTTTGACGATAACTCAATTAAGCAAAAGATTAAGTCTGAGGTTGAGAGGATTAAGAAGTTTAATAATATAATGTTGGGGATCAAAGAAAAGATTGAAGTTAAAGATTTGGATATCAAGAATTATGCCAAGTATATTTTGAAGGAAGGGACGGAGGTGGAGAAGCGAGAACTTCTTGGATGTCTAAAAACATCAATCTTTCTAGATAATAAATCAATATCAATAAAACCCCAATATGAACCGTACCCCAAGAAGTGGACATGAAAGTGTCTGCTTTTTGTATTTGTTATACAATGTTATTAATTAACGAAATTA
>CAJBHC010000028.1 GCA_903952785.1 uncultured bacterium
ATAAAATGTTAGAAAATAATTCAAAAATTGTTGGGATAGAAGATTTTATTGGAAGTCAGGAGTCAGGTAGTCTTACGGGAAAGAGGTTTTTAATTAGAGCTGACTTTAATGTTCCAATTGAAAATGGAGAAGTGGTTGAAGATTTAAGAATGAGATCTGTTCTGCCAACAGTAAATTTATTGCGTAATGCTGGGGCAAAGATAATTTTAATTTCACACATAGAAACAAAGGATGGATCTGGAATGGAGGTTGTGGCTAAACACTTTAATGAGAAACTCGGCTTGTCAGTTAAATATGTTGGGGAGGTTGTTGGCCCCGTCGTTAGCGCTGCTGTTGCAGATTTACACGATGGAGAAATTTTACTTCTACAAAACCTTAGGGTGAATGAAGGTGAGAAAAATAATGATGAGGACTTTGCACGCGAGCTTGCAAGTCTTGCAGATTTTTATGTGAATGATGCTTTTGCTGTCTCTCATAGAAAACACGCATCAGTTGTTAGTGTACCAAAGTTTCTTCCACACTTTGCTGGAATGCAGTTGATGAAGGAAATTGAATCCTTGACTGAAGCGATTAACCCTCCACATCCTTTTGTTTTTATTTTGGGTGGCGCAAAGTTTGATACCAAGTTACCTTTGATTAAAAAGTATTTGGATAAAGCTGATTCTGTAATTTTAGGTGGCGCATTAGTTAACGATGTATACAAAGCCCGCGGATTCAATGTTGGCAAATCTCTGGTTTCTGATGGAACAGTTGATATTAGTGGCGTTGTCTCAAATCCAAAACTGATTATTGTCGATGATGTGGTAGTTCATGATTTTGATGATCTGACAAAAACTGCTGTCAAGAAAATAGGAGAGGTTGGAGATGATGATGTCATTGCAGACGCAGGACCTTCTTTTGGGGAAGTGCTTCGTCCTATAGTTTCTGACGCTAAGTTTGTTTTATGGAATGGCCCACTTGGTAATTATGAAAATGGTTTTACAGAGCAAACAATTTTGTGTGCAAAGATTTTAATGGAGAGTGGAGTGAGGGGTGCAATAGGAGGAGGGGATACTGTTGCTGCAGTTAAGTCTTTAGGGCTGGATGACAGTGATCAAAAGAGTAATTTGTTTGTCTCAACTGGAGGCGGTGCAATGATTGATTTTTTGGTTAATGAGACACTGCCGGGGATTCTGGCGTTGGAGTAGGTGTTGGTCTTGAAACTTCAAGGCACGAATATAGGATTCAAATTGGATGTCGCAGATTGCGACATCCAATTGTTTGTCATTAAGAATTTCTTTGGCTTTTCTTTATAAATTCTTTATAGAAATATCATGTCCGTTTGATATTCTTCTATCTATGCAAGAAAAACAAATAAAAGACGTCTCACTAAGCGCTGAGATTATAAGAGAGAATGTTTATATTATTAGAGGTCAAAAAGTTATGTTAGATAGAGACTTAGCGATGTTGTATGGAGTACAAACAATGCGCTTAAATGAAGCCGTAAGAAGAAATTTGGACAGGTTTCCAGAAGACTTTATGTTTCAGTTAACAAAGGAAGAATTTGAGATATGTTCAAGGTCGCAATTTGCGACCTTGAACATATCGGAAGAGAAGGATGCAAACTTGATATCGCAAATTGCGATATCAAGTTCTGGGTCTAAAAACAAGGGCAACTTGAAGTCACAATTTGTGACTTCAAGTTGGGGAGGAAGCAGAAAAGGTGCAATGGCCTTCACGGAACAGGGAATTGCTATGCTCTCTAGTGTTTTAAACAGCAAAACAGCTATTCAAGTCAATATCCAAATTATTAGAGCTTTCACAAAAATGCGAGAGATGATAGATGCCTACAAGGATTTGAGAGAAAAAGTCGAAGAAATGGAGTTGAATAATGAATTTCTATTCAATAAAATATTTAAATCTATCAAATCATTAACATATGAAAAGAAAAAACCAAAAGGTAAATTTGGTTTTGTCGCTGATAAATAGAACGTGGTCGCTAGCAGGATTAGGGTATTTTATAACTCCGCCTTTATCTTATCCTGATATACCTTCATATCACCTTCTTTGTATTCTTTGTGGGGCCAACTAACTAGTCCGTCATCGTTTAATCTTGGGATAACATGAATATGTGCGTGATTCACAATTTGCCCTGCCGGTCTTTCATTATTCATTATGATATTGATTCCATCAACATCGGCACCGTTTCTTATTGCAACAGCTATTTTTTGAGCAGTTAAGGCCATTCTACATAGTAATTCAGCTGAAGTTGTATAGATATTTTCAGTGTGGTCCTTTGGAATAACTAGAGTGTGGCCATAGTTTGTTGGCGCAATATCCAAAATCGCCAAAGTCTCATCATCCTCGTATACCTTGAATGCTGGGATAGTCCCATCTATAATTTTACAGAACACACAGTCTTCATTATGATTATTATTTGTGTTTTGATTTGTTTGGTCGTTTGTTTTATCGGTCATATTAACCATTTTATGCTAGAATCATGATATTGAAAAGCTCTAAAGGTAAAAAAGCAAAAAAGATGAAGAATTATAGTGTCCGAGAATGGTCTGGTGATACTATTCTTGATCATTTATTAAATTCAAGAGGTGTTGCACCTAGTGAAAAGGAGGCATTTCTTAATCCTGACTATGATAAGCATGTTCACGACCCATTTTTAATGGCTGGAATGGAAGCTGCGGTTCTTAGAATCAACAAAGCAATAGAAAATAATGAAAAAATCGTTATTTATGGCGATTTTGATGCAGACGGCATCCCAGCTTCAGTTGTTCTTCATGATTTCTTTAAGAAAGTTGGGTATCATAACTTTGTAAATTATATTCCCCATAGACATAAAGAGGGTTTTGGCTTTCATTTGCATGTCATTGAAGGGTTGGCGCTAGAGAACAAAGAAGATATTAATCATGTGGGGATGCTTGTTGTAACAGTTGATTGTGGAATTACGGATGTTGAAACAGTTAAAAGAGCAACTGAATTAGGAATTGATGTAATTATCACCGATCACCACTTACCAGACAAAGAATTGCCTCCTGCGGTTGCTGTGGTTGACCCAAAGCGCTTTGATTGTGCATATCCTGATAAGATGCTCTGTGGAGCTGGTGTTGCTTATAAGCTTGTGCAGGCCCTAATTCTTTACGATAGGTCACATGGTAACAGGTTTGATATTAAGGAAGGTTGGGAGAAGTGGTTGCTTGATATGGTTGGAATAGCAACGCTTTCTGACATGGTGCCGCTGGTGAATGAGAATAGAGTTTTTGCAAAGTTTGGGTTAATGGTACTTCGCAAAACTCAAAGACTTGGTTTGGTTAAGCTTTTCAGGGCTCTAAAGGTTTCTCAAAAAGATCTGGTGGAAGAGGATATAACTTTTTTGATTACTCCTAGAATTAATGCGGCATCCAGAATGGCTGATCCAAGAGATGCGTTTCTTCTTCTCTCTACAACTGACTCTCTGGAAGCGGAGAGCATGGTGAAACACCTTAATTCTATTAATGATGAAAGAAAGGTGGTGGTTGCTAAGATGAGTAAGGAAATTCATAAGGTTATTAGAGAGTTAAAGTTGGATGATGATGAAATACTGGTGGTTGGTAATCCTTATTGGAGCCCAACCCTCCTTGGGCTTGTCTCAACAACCCTGGTTAAAGATTACGGCGTCCCTGTGTTTTTGTGGGGAAGAAGTGAGGGTGTTATAAAGGGGTCATGCCGTTCTGACGGAACATGTAATGTAGTAGAGATTATGCGAGATATTCAAGAAAAACATCCTCAAATATTCATTAATGCCGGAGGTCACTCATTTGCCGGTGGATATTCTGTCAATGATGAGTTTATCCATGAATTTAGAGACAAGATTAAGGAAAGTTATAATATGTTGTTTGGGTCTGGAGAATCAGGAGATCGTCCAGAAAAGAGTGTGTCGTACATGGCAGATGCTATATTATTACCAGAACAAGTCACTTGGAACACCTGGAATGAAGTAGAAAAGCTTATGCCGTATGGGGAAGGTAATACAAAACCACTATTTGTTTTTAAGGATGTTAAAATAGATAGCATTAAGATGTTTGGCAAGCAGAAGGAACACTTAGAGATTGGTTTTTCAGGTATCAAGGCGATAGCGTTTTTTGCGGAAAGTGAGATGTGCGAAGAAATTGAAGGTGAGCTGGCAAAAGGTAATATTGTAAGAAAGACAGTTTTGGGCAATTTGGAGAAATCCACTTTTACATATTCGCCAACACTTAGAATCAGAATTGTCGATATAATTTAATAGATATAAATTAAAATAAAATCCAAAATATGAATAATAAAGTTTTAATATTTGCAGATGGAGCGTCAAGGGGAAACCCAGGAAGGGGTGGTTATGGAACAGTTGTTGTAAGTGGGGCTGCGGAAAATTTTAATAGTAACTCCGATATCCTTGAGATTAAAGAATTAGGAGGAAGAAGCGAAATGACCACAAACAATAAGATGGAGTTAAGTGCGGTTATTGCAGGTCTGAAGTATTGTGGAAAAATTGGTCTGAATAATTTAAATACAGAATTTAGTATTTACACAGATTCAAAGTACGTGATGAACGGTGCAGAAGGTTGGATTTTTGGCTGGAAGAAAAATGGATGGAAAACTAAAGCGGGGGAGGAAGTAAAGAATCAAGAACTGTGGGAGGACATGTCAGATTTGATTGAGGGTAAGAAAATTAATTGGGTTCTACTTCCCGGACACGCCGGAGTTGTGGGAAATGAAAGATGTGATCAAATTGCAACTGAGTTTGCTGATAATGTTAGTGGAGATGAGGTGGGCAATCCAAAATTATTTGATGGAAACTTTGATAAATATGCAGAAGATAAGTACGTCAATGCTTTGGTTAACACCTCAAAACTTTTGGATATTTTTTATAATCCTAGTTTGATAAAAACGGCAAAGGACGACAAGAAGGTGAATGGTGGTAAAAAATCAGGAAGTAAGTCTGCGGCATTTTCATATGTGAGCAAGGTAGACGGAAAATTAAATGTTGACAAGAATTGGTCTGACTGTGAGAAGAGAGTGAAGGGCAAAAAAGGTGCACTATACAAGAAGGCAATTTCATTGAACGATCAAGAAAATATTTCAAGAGATTTTCTATCTCGATAATATTTTTGTATAAGGGGTGGCGTGGACGCCCACAGAAAATCTTTGGTTTTTCTTTAGAATTTCTTTATAGAAATATCATGTCCATCTGATATGGTGTCGGCATGAACTTTGATTGGTTTTACAAAAAGAAAAGCAAGACCACTCTTTTTATAATTTGGTTTTTTGTAATAATTGTCTCTTCCGTATTAATCTACCTTAGGTACAATTTTGTAACATCAAGATCAGAGTTCTTAATGAATAGGGAGGGTAAAGAAGTAGAGCTTCATGGGGTAATCGTAACTGAGCCAACGGACTTTGGTTTCAAAAAAAGTCTAACTGTTGAGGTTGATAAGATTAAAATAAGTGGGAGGGAGGTCTTTTTAAATCCTAAAACATCTGATTCGTGGATCAAGGATCTTTTAAATCCGAGGAAATATTTCGATTCTCATTTTAGGAAGAACAGATTGAGGGTCATTACAAGTTGTGCAAATTGTGAATTTGGTCACAAGATTGATTTCACAGGCACTTTGAGTTTGCCGAAAATAACAGAAGATTTTGACTCAAATATCTTTCTACTTTCCAGAGGAATTCAGTTTGAAATTGTGAATGGAAAGATAGGTAAGATTTATGAACTAGAGCAAAGTTACAGACTGGAGAGTGGGCTCTATTATTTTAAGAATCTGTTTGTGGAAAAAATAAAAATAGCTCTTCCCAATAGAGAGGAAGCTGCACTTGGAGCGGGGATACTAATTACAGGAAAAGGGGAACTTTCCAAAAAAACTTTGGAGGATTTTAAACGCTCTGGTCTAATTCACATGGTGGTACTTTCCGGATTCAATGTATCGATCGTCTCTCAAGTAATAATTTCCGTATTATCTTTTTTGCCAAAAGTAATTACAGGTCTTCTTGGGTCAGTTGGTATTATTCTGTTTTGTATTATGGTTGGTGGTGGAGCAACGGTTATTAGATCCATGATCATGTCCTTGATAGGAATTGTTGCGCAGGTCTTTGACCTTAATCACTCAGCGCTCCAAGCTGTCCTTATTGCAGGAGCGCTGATGATAATTCAGAATCCAATAATTATAATCGGGGACCCATCGTTCCAATTGTCTTTTGCATGCACCTTGGGTCTTATACTTTTAGGAAATTCTGCCAAACATTTTTTCAGTTTTGTACCAGAGAAATTTGGTCTTAGAGAAGTGGTCTCATCCTCCGTTGCAGTTCAAATATTTTCACTCCCATTACTTTTGAGGTTCTCTGGGGCCATCTCTTCTTATGGAATTTTAGCAAATATTATAGTTGTTCCATTTATACCCTTTGCAATGCTTGCTGTGTTCTTTGCTGGTTCAACCTGTTTCATCAATCAAAACTTGAGTATAGTATTCAGTATAGTTTCACACTTTCTATTGGGGTATATGTTGTTTGTAGTTAAGTACATTTCAGGATTAGATGGGGCACTTCTTGAGATTGGTAAAACTTCCAACTTCTTTATCATTTGCTGGTATGTGGTTGTAATACCACCTTCAGTCATGCTTTACAGAAAATATTCCAACAATTCAAACTGTTCAAATATAAGAAAAATAACAGATGATACTAACAAAAAAATCCATCAAGATTGATGGATGAAACAGGGAGTTTAATTTTGGTATCCCGCAGGGGACTCTGATTTGAATGACCGAAGGGAGTCTTGTGAGACAACTAATTTCTATGATTTCAGGGGAGTGGTCAAAGGGGCGATCAAATATTTTTGTGATCTATTTTTCTTCCATAAATCTCTTTTCTGAAACGGAGAAGTTTAAATTTTCAAAGAAAGCTTCCACGTATTTCTTCTTCTCACTTGGAATAAAGTCCAGCATGTATGAGTGCTCCCACATATCAAGAGCAAGAATAATGGAGCCCCCAGTGAGATGTCCCTGATGCTGTTCTTCAACCCATGAGTGGTTTAATGTGTTTGTCTTTTTATCAAAATAAAGGACAGCCCATCCAACACCCCTTGTCATTGCGATTTCCTTAAATCTCAAAAGCCACGCGTCAAATGATCCCCATGTCTCATTGATTTTTTCCACTAATTCACTCTGATCATTTTTGGAGTGTGGGCCACCCTCAAATTGTTCAAAGTAATATTCATGATTTCTCATTCCGTCAAACTCAAAAGAGAATCTTCTTTGCAGTTCTGAAATCAAATATGTGTTTTTGGTAATCTCTTCCTCGGAGGTTCGCAGCCCCTCAATCTTCTCAAGAATCAAGTTTGCACTTTTGGTGTATCCAGAGTATAGCTTCAAGTGCTCGTCTATGGTCTTTTGACTTATTCCCCTAAGCTCTGGAATCGTGAATGTTTTTTCTGCAAATTTCATATTTTAATTTATTATGATTAATAATCTTCATCATCTTTTTCAAACAATTTGGCACAAAATATTTGGAATATTTTTGCAGGCCACGGACGCCTTTTACAGGGTGTTTGTTCGTCTATTATACCATAGTAAAATTGTGGGGGTTTTGGCACTGTTTTGGATAATCATTTTTGCAACCTCTGCAGGTTTTTTCATCTCGATTTTTTCTGAAGCACAAAGCGGTGGTGGTCAAAATAATCATCAGGGATTTTATGCTATCGATGTTGGGCAGGGCGACTCGTCTCTCTATATCACAAAGGAAAATCAAACAGTTCTCATAGACACTGGTAAACCGGGAAATGGAATCGTTCAAAAGATGGAGAAGATTTTAGGAAAGTACAGAAAGAAAATTGATGTAATTGTTTTGACTCATCCAGATTCAGATCATGTTGGCGAGATTGAAAATATTCTCGCATCTTATGAAGTTGGACTAATTTTATATTCTCCAATTTACGATGTGAGGCCGGACTCAGTGAAATCAATTGAAAATATTAGAATCAAAAATCATGGATTGACCCTGCCAGTTTTTGCTGGGGAGAATTTGTCTTTCTCGGAGAACAGAGGTGAAGATAAAAAGGAAGCGATGTATTTCCTCTCCCCTTCATTTTATGGTATGGCAACATTTGCTAGCAAAAAAGAATTGGCAGAGGATAATTATTTCTCAGTTGTGTCTCTAATAAAAAGTAGAGATTTAATTTTCACGATGGCCGACGCTCCACAAAAGATTGAAAAGGTTTTGGTGTCATCTTCGGGCAACACTCTCTCAAGTTCATCACCTGCCTCTGTGCCGGTTTCAGAAACTGTAGATATCTTTTATCAACTCTCATATCTCACAGGAGAAGAACTTCAGAGAAATCAATTTGATAAAATAATTTTGAAAGCTGGACATCATGGATCCAAGACTTCATCGGCGCCAGAGTTTATTAAAAAACTTTCTCCAACAGATGTAATTTTGTCTTACGGAAAAAATAACAGATATGGACATCCGCATAAGGAAGTTTTGGATTTGTTGATGGATGGATTTTTAACATCGTCCTCGACCGTTACTGCAACCACATCGCCAACCTCGTTCATGTTCCCTAAAACAAAAATACACCAAACCTTCTCTGGCACGGTGTATTTTGGGGAGTGACCTACTTAATTATAATTATTTCATTTTAATCAAACCAGCTTTCTTGAGAGTGGCAAAGGCGCCATTCTTTTGAATAGTTTTGATTGCTCTAGTTGATAGAGTTAATGTAACTGATTGTCCAAGCTCTGGAACATAAATACGCTTCTTTTGAAGATTAGCGCGTCTACGTCTCAACCCTGTTGGGTTGAATTGAGTAGCACGAGTACGGTTAGAATACCCGCCTCCATTAATTGAACTTCTTTTTGTTATTGCGCAAACTTTTGCCATATGTTTTGGTATGCTATCATACTTCTATGGACATAGCAACAATAATAATTTCAATAGCGATACTAGTATTCTCTGTAGTAATTCATGAGGTAGCCCATGGATTGGCAGCCTTGAGTCAAGGTGACCAAACGGCTAAAATCATGGGCCGGCTTACTCTTAACCCAATAAAGCACATAGATCCATTTGGCTCTATAATATTACCCCTACTTTGTGCGATTTTACCCGGCGGAATCATCCTCGGATGGGCAAAACCTGTGCCTGTAAACTTCAATGCTCTTAGATCTGGAAAGAAAGGCGAGGCGCTAGTTGCCTTCGCTGGCCCTCTATCTAATATTATATTAGCGGTTATTGCTGGCTTGGTTATAAGAGGATTTGCTGGAACACTCCCAGATCCTGCTATTTTTGCACTGGAGATAGTAGTTCTAACTAACCTGGTTCTTGCGGTATTTAACCTCGTTCCAATTCCCCCACTGGACGGCTCACGTATTCTTTCAGCGATATTACCTTACAAAGCAAGACATATCATGGCTACGCTTGAAAGATATGGCCTATTATTTGCCCTACTTTTTGTATTCTTCATCTGGCAAATGATCATCCCAGTAGTCTATTTCTTGGCCTATTTGTTGAGTGGGATTAGGATTTCATAGGCTGAATCAGTCATCTTGGCGGTTGCTAGGTAGATTTGTCAATAATTTGTTAGCTTCCCCTAAGTAGAACTTTTTGAGGGTTTATTTTATATAGACTCATATTCTGCCTACTTCTAAGGGGCTTACGAACTGCAGTGAGCAGAGCCAATTTTCAGCAGAAAATTGGTGCCCCCTTAGGGGTAGGTAGAATATGAGTATGTGAAGTAGGAACCCTTGCATTAAGCACCTATATATAGTAGTCTATGACAACTAGTGTATTTTACATACGCTCGTAAATTTAAGTATGCCAACTTTAAATCAATTAATTAAGAAGAATCGTTCAAAGCCTCGCAAAAAGAGTAAGGCTATTGCCCTTACTCGTGGTTTTAACACATTGCAAAACAGACCAATCTTTTATGATTCACCTTTTAAAAGAGGAGTTTGTACAAAGGTTACAACCAAAACACCTAAGAAGCCTAACTCTGCTATCAGAAAGATTGCAAGAGTTCGTCTTACAAACGGTATAGAAGTTACTGCTTACATCCCAGGAATGGGACACAACCTACAAGAGCACTCCGTGGTACTACTACGTGGTGGTCGTGTTAAGGACGTTGGTATTAGATATACTGTTGTTCGCGGAAAGCTAGACTGTGCAGGTGTTGAAAAGCGTAGAAAGCAACGTTCAGCTTACGGCGCAAAGCGCCCAAAGGCAGCTAAGTAATATTAGCCGTCTGGTTTCGGCGGTCAGTTGATTTGTGTACGTCATGAATCAATCGGCCAAAATGTACACTCGTACAAAAAATGATTTATAGAGTAAGTTTTTGACGAAGCGGTCAAAAGTCTGAAAAAAGTCTATAAATCGCGTATTATCAATATTATTAAAAATTACGTAACTTACAGAAAATGCGAAGAAAATTAAAAAAGAAGGTTGTTATAAAACCTGATATAAAATATAAGTCAGAAGTAGTTTCAAAATTTATAAACTATGTTATGTGGAGTGGTAAGAAAGAGACCGCCTCAAAAATTGTTTATTCATGTTTTGACGCTATTAAGGATTTAGCCAAGACAGAAAATCCATTAGAAATTTTTGAAACAGCTCTTAAAAACTCAGCTCCTCAAGTTGAAGTTAGATCAAGAAGAGTTGGAGGTGCAAACTATCAAGTTCCTAGAGAAGTTAGAGCTGAAAGAAGAGCTTTCCTATCTATGAAATGGATTATCGATGCAGCTCGCGCAAAAAAGGGAAAGGCTATCCATTTAAAACTAGCAGATGAAATTTTTGCAGCTTCAAAGAATGAAGGAGAAGCAGTAAGAAAGAAAGAGAATACCCACAAGATGGCAGATGCCAACAAGGCCTTTGCTCACTTTGCTTGGTAATTCTAATCATAAACCCCAAGCAAATTCTCTTCGGGGTTTATTGATTTATGGTAAACTATATTTATAAAATTAAAATAAAAAATAATATATGCAACGTGATTATCCATTAGAGCGAATTAGAAACTTTGGTATCATCGCTCACATTGACGCTGGTAAGACAACAACATCAGAACGTGTTCTTTACTACACAGGAATGAGCCATAAGATTGGTGAAGTTCATGAAGGTGAAGCTGTAACAGACTGGATGGAACAAGAGAAAGAGCGTGGTATTACAATTACCGCAGCTGCTATTACTTGTTTCTGGAATCCAACATACATGGGAACTGACAAGTCTCTTATGCATCGTTTTAACATTATTGACACACCTGGTCACGTAGACTTTACAGTTGAGGTTGAAAGATCACTTAAGGTTCTTGACGGAGGAGTTGTAGTATTTGATGGAGTAGCAGGAGTTGAAGCACAATCTGAAACAGTTTGGAGACAAGCTGATAAATATCACGTTCCACGTATTTGTTTTATAAACAAGCTAGATAGAATGGGTGCATCGTTTGAAAGATCATATCAATCAATCTTGGATAGACTAAACAAGAATGCAATCAGAATGCAACTTCCAATTGGAGCAGAAGCTGATTTGGATGGAATGATCGATCTTCTAAAGATGAAGGCTTATAAGTTTGAAGGAGATATGGGAAGTACAGTTACAGAATATGAAATTCCAGCTGACATGGTGGATGAAGCAAAGATGAGAAGACAAGAGCTTGTTGAGAAGTGTGTAGAGTTCGATGAAGATTTGATGAACAGATATCTAGAGGAAGGAGAAGCTGCGGTGTTTACAATCGATGAACTTAAAGCGTCTCTAAGAAAGGGAGTTATTTCAAATAAAGTATTTCCAGTTTTCACAGGTTCAGCTCTTAAAAATAAAGGAGTTCAACTAGTATTGGATGCCGTTGTTGATTACCTACCATGTCCACTAGATGTTCCTCCAATAAAAGGACTTGATCCAGAGACAAATGAGGAGATTGAAAGACATGCATCAGATGAAGAGCCATTTGCTGCGCTTGCATTCAAATTGCAAACTGACCCATTCGTAGGACAACTTACATTCTTCCGTGTATATTCCGGAACAATTGAAGCTGGTTCATATATTTATAATGCAACAACTGGTAACAAGGAGAGACTTGGACGTATCGTTAGACTTCAAGCTAATAAGAGAGAGGATGTTAAGAAAGTTTTTGCAGGAGAAATTGCAGCAGCCGTTGGTCTTAAGGAAGCAAAAACATCTCACACTTTTTGCGATGAAGCTCATCCAATTTTACTAGATCCTATTAAGTTTGCAGAGCCTGTTGTGTCTCTCCGAATTGAACCTAAGACAAAGGCTGATCAAGAGAAGATGGGTGTTGCTCTTAAGAAACTAGGAGATGAAGATCCAACATTTAGAATTTCTTCAAACTCAGAGACAGGAGATACTGTTATCTCAGGAATGGGTGAACTCCACCTTGAAATTATGGTTGATAGAATGAAGAGAGAGTTCAATGTTGAGGCTAACGTTGGGGCACCTCAGGTTGCATACAGAGAGACAATTCTTGGAAGTGCAGAGGCAGAACACAAATATGTTAAGCAGTCTGGAGGTAAGGGACAATACGGTCACGTTAAGATTATAATTAAGCACCTAGAACCCCTTGAGGAGGGAGCTAAAATTCCTAAGAACGTTCACAGAACTGCTGACTTTGAATTCATAGATTCAATTAAAGGAGGAGTTATTCCAACAGAATTTATTCCTGCAGTTGAGAAGGGAGTTAAAGAAGCGATGGAGAGAGGTATTGTTGCTGGATTCCCACTAACAAACGTATCATGTGAATTAACTTTTGGATCATATCACGATGTTGACTCATCAGAAATCGCTTACAAGATTGCAGCTTCTCAAGCTTTCCAAGAGGGAGCTAAGCGTGCTCGTCCTGTTATTCTTGAGCCTATAATGAAGGTTGAAGCCCTAACACCTGAGCAATTCATGGGTGACGTTACAGGATCACTTTCATCAAAGAGAGGACAGATTGAAGGAATGGACGATAGACTAGGAGGAATCAAGGTTATCAGAGCGATGGTTCCACTATCAGAAATGTTCGGTTACACAACAGATATCAGATCAATGACACAAGGAAGAGGTTCAGTTACAATGGAATTTGATCACTACGATACAGTTCCTGCGAATGTGGAGAAGACAATTGTGGAGTCAAGGAAATAAAAAAAGATAGCAACAGAGCCGTATTTAGGACAATTCCCCAAAAACGTCTAATACATTCTGACAAAAGCATCCCGAGAGGGGTGTTTTTGTGTGGGCTGGTACAAAATTTGTGGTGTTTAGACAAATTATAAGACAATCGAAAGCGATGTAAGTCTAGGGTTTTTGCCGCTTCCGGCAAAAACCCTAGAAAAGGTAGAAAGACCTCATAGAATTACCAATTTCTAGAAATTACAGGAGGTTTTTTGGGATTTACATGTTTAGTTAAATCATTTCCATTAAATGATTCTGCAAGAAGAATGACGTTGGATATATTACTTAAATACATTGAAACAATATGCGCATCGTGTGGGGTGTGAATGTCTGTATATCCAAGTAAAAAGTCTTCTTCAAAATATGAATTCTTTTTCTTTTTTGGAAAGATGTCGTAAGGTGCAATGTCACGAGTCACAAATTCATCATTTGTCTCCTTCTGAAAATTAACCCGTATCATTTGTTGAGATTGAATAGCTGATATTATTGTTTGTTTGTGCATAAACTATTTCTTTAGGTATTTCTTATAAGCTTCAATTATACTATCAGAGTAAGTATATTTTCTATATATTTTCATGGGAAATATATTACTAAAAGTACTCCAATCAAATGAAATTTTCGTGTTAGTTCTGATATTTTTTATAAAATCATTAAATTTTGTTTGAGTGTGTCCATCTAAAGCTTTTACACTTTTAAGAACATCTCTGTGATGGTATTTATATTTTGCAAAAGCCTCTGCTATTTCTGGAATTCTAATGCTTCTGCCTTCATCTGATAATTTTATTTCTTGATTCAATGAAACTTTGCTACTAATCTTATTATCAATTCCAATTATCACATCAGAACTATTAATTCTTTTTACGTTCTGTAATAATACTTTAACATTCACCAAAACCCCATTATTTTCTTTTGACTCAATCTGCTTTGAATGTACCCCAATTACTTTTTGCATGTAATTTTTAATATCAGATGAGGTGTTCTTTAATGAAGATGTATTTTCGATAAAATCGAAATCCGTATAAGGTATCTCAGTTGAGATTGGTAAAATATACCAATTTTTATCCTTGATAAGACTCTTGTTAAAATATTTTTGAACAAAGTCTTTAAAATGAATAATGTTTGCTTGAATAATCATATAGTCTATCAATTTAAGTCCCTTATGATAATGAACAATCTTACACCTTTCTTTATATAGAAGCTTTGTACTCTGATACCAATCATCACTATACTTATCTCCAAGATTACTTTTAACACATTCAAGACATTCTTCAAAAGGTTTAGACTCATCTTTTTTTTGATTGTAAATCTTTGCCCATTTTTTATTCGAAATTAATGCTTTTAAAGCATTTTCCCAAGAGTTAATAATTAAAATTATTGTAGACTCTGCTCTGTATTTAATGAGTGGTTTATTATATAACTCAATAGCTAATGTAATTGACTCTATAGATTTTGATACAAGATTATTGGATATTGTCATAAATTTTATCAATTTCTCGCATTATTCTTTCAGTTTCTACAAACACCACTATCATCTTTTGATAATGTTCTAAATCCTCACTCAAAAGTGCTCTACCTTTTCGATCCTTTAGCCACTTCTGTGCAGGTTGATACCCACCAATATAAAAGTTCCAAGCTGCTTCTGGGACACCTCCAAAATATTGTTTGTCATTTATATAAACGTTACCGTCTCTATATTTTGGATATTGTGGATCTATAGTATCATTTCCGGCTTCCGGAAATGTTGTGATGATGTTTTTTAGTTTAGGTGATTCTAAAAGATGCAATTCTCGTAATTCTCGACCGAGAGCAACAAATGCGTTGAATGATGATTTGTCTTTTGGGTAAGGCACACGAGGAAAATCGATTTTAAGAAATTCTTTGTATTTTTCTCGATAGTTTGGTGAATGTAATACTGCATAGATGTAATCAAGAATATTTTCTGGCGCCGTGTTGTCAACAATAGTTTCGATCTCATTCACAATTTCTTTTCTAAGATTTGGAACTTTTGAACCATCATCTGCATATAGGTAAAGCGGGAAAATATAACCCCATTCTTTAGTCTGTAGTGATATTGCACCACTTTCTATCATAAATTTAGTTACCAATATATGTTGAAAGTCAAAAGTGCTCTGTTGTCTAACGGTAATTAAGCCCAGATTTTCTTTCTCTGTAAAATTTCGAGCCATTGATTCTCTGGGTCGTCCAATAAATCCTCCAGATTTATTTACAAAAACAGTACTTCTTAAATCGAAAGGTCTATAGAGAATAGTGCCTAGGACAAAAGGATTACTGAGAATATCCTCCTTTGCATTTTTTACATTCCAACCTGATGTGTTTTTTAGACCATATTTCACCGTAAGCTCATTCTCTGACAAGTCTCTGAAATCTGTTACCACTTTCTCGATCTCTCCATGATTAAATCTAATACTCAAATCATCATTTTTTGTCTGTATTCCAGAATTATACTCCAACATCAGTTCATCGATCTTAAATCCTTTGATATATATTTCTTCAGCATTAGTATCTCTTGGCACAAAAAAGAAATGTGGATTAGTACATACTAATTCGTTCCATTTGATATTAGTTATATCCATCTCATTAAGAGCCTTAAACTTATTCTTCCTCTTTCCGTAAAGCTCTGTGTGATAAACAGTACCTAGCCCTTTCTTCTTACCTTCTTTCTTCACAAAGATATTGATTGAAACACCTTGCATAATATTAAAGACATTTTCATCATTTTCTCCGTCGGGGGATTTCTCCTTTTTCTTTGAATTCCCATGCAGATCAACAATATAAATTGAATCAAAAGTCTCGAGAAGATGTTTTCTCATTTGGCGGTGAGTAATACCATCAATAAAGGAGTTGTTTGTTATCATCGCCACAATACCACTTCCGTTCTTCTCGATCAGACTCTCAGATAGTCGGATAAATTTAATATAATCATCATCAAGATTTATTTTTCGCTCATTTAAATCCTTTTTATACTCTTTAATCAGATCTTGTATCCATCCTCCTTTATTTTGAGAACTAACACTGTATGGCGGGTTACCCATCACCACCATAATCGGTAATTCATTCTTTACTTTGTTTGCCTGATTAGATTCTTCCGTGATAGCTTTTCCAAGTCCAATATCAAAGAGTGTTTTTTCTTCGATCTCAGCTTTCTCAAGAGAGTTAGTGAGATACACACCAAGGCGAGTGTTCTCTATCTTTGCTCCAGTCTCAGCAATCGTCGAGGAAAGTTTAAGGTGAGCGATTGTATAAGATGCCATCATGAGCTCAAAACCGTGCATACGTGGCAAAAGATCTGAATTCACATATGAGGACCAACGTCCTTCTTGTCCTTCAAACGATTTCTTGATGTGAAGTATTGCTTCATTAAGGAATGTACCAGTACCGGTTGCTGGATCAAGCATCTGAACTTTATGAATCTGTACCTTATGCCTTTGACCTTGAATCTCTTTAACAATATCCATCTTCGATGCGTCAGCAAGACCTTGCGGGAGATCAAACTCTTTTTTTAAAATGTCATCTACCGCTCGAACAATAAATCGGACCACAGGGAGTGGTGTATAGAAAACACCCATTTTCTTACGTTCAGCAGAGTCATACTCTTGAAGGAAATCTTCGTAAAAGTGAATGATCGGGTCACGGCTACTGTCTTTATCTACTTTGTAGTAATTATGAACGATAGCTTGAACATCGGCATGATTAAATTCCTCACATAGTTCATTCACAATATATTCAATGCGTGGATCGAAAGAAGATCCAGCTATGTGGTCAAAGAAGTGACGTAGAAATGGATTTGAAGCAGGTACAAGGTCTCGCGCTTCCTGACGAGAGAAGCTATCTGTTGTCTTATCGTAATATCTTGCAACAAATAACCCGTAGACAATTGTCTGTGCATACATATCAGCAAACTTTGCATAGTCAAGATCAGCAAGAAGAAGTCTTTTAATAGCCTCGTATACACCAAGCAAATTTTCATTCTTAGGATTCTTTTCATCTTCCAAAAACTTTTTTACATTGTCTCGGATTCGACGAGCTTTTCCCGCCATAACTTTTGATAGAACTGTACCAGATTTAATAGGTTCCTTAGATTCTTTAATGAATGCACTTATCGTATCAGCGAGAAGTTGAAATTGGTTCTCAAATATTTCCACACCTCCTTTATTTAGTTTTCCGATGATTACTGATTCACCATATGGTGTTGCGTTTCTGTAAAAACGAAAATCGAGACCGTTGGTAAGAATGATGTTTGAATAGCCGTAGTAGCGAGCCATTTGTTCGCTTTTTTCTATTTCATCAAGAGAAACGTAGATATCTTTTGCTTCAGCGTATGCAATAACAGTCTTGCCTTTTGTAAATACAAAATCTGGTGCCCCAAACTCACTTCTTTTTGGTTCATTGTGAACCTTAAGCTCTGTAATCTTTTCAAATAATTCTTGGAGTGCTGGTCGATATGAGTGTTCAGTAGCGTGACCGCTGTTGTAGGTCTCGATTATTTTTTGAATGAATGTTGTGGTAGGGTTCATAATTACACAACACTTTATCATTTTTTCACCTAAAAATATAGGGTGTTGACTGTAGTGACTAATAATAAAAGGGTACCCAATAATACTGAACTTCCAATAATTGGGGTACCAAATTTTCGCACTGAGACTCATTGATTTTCCGCCCATTATCAATATTTAGTTTTCTGATATAATCTACGGAACAAAACATTATCAACTAATCTAAATAAATATGAAAAACAAAATAATTCCAAAAAATACATTGCCAGTAATATTTGAAGAAAATGAGGTGCGCCGTGTGTGGCATGAAGAACAATGGTTTTTTGTTGTAGAAGATGTGATACAGGCTCTTATTGAATCAGTAAGTGCAAAAAGCTATATGCAAAAAATGAAACAACGAGATGTAGAGCTTCGTCAAGGGTGGGGACAAATTGTCCATACCCTTGACATGTCTACTAAAGGTGGTCTTCAGAAAATGAATTGTGCTAATCTGCAGGGTATGTTCCGTATTATCCAATCAATTTCATCCCCAAGAGCTGAGCCCTTCAAATTATGGCTTGCGAAGGTGGGACAAGAGAGAATAGAAGAGATGCAAGATCCAGAAAGAGCCTTAAATAGATCTAGAGAGTACTGGCAAAAACATGGCAGAAGTGA
>CAJBHC010000029.1 GCA_903952785.1 uncultured bacterium
ACCAGAATCATCTGGAGTTTTTCCAAGTAAGGATCTTAAATATTCATTTTCTGTTTGAAGAGATTTAATGAGTGCTTGCTCAGCTAAATTTCTTGGAACAAATCTAGGCTCATTTGAACCGTTAACAATGAAAGCCCTAACATTTTGAACAGCACCTGTCATGGATTTACCTGCAAAAATATACAGCAGTACACAAAAAACAAACAACACAAGTAAAATAATTACCTGCGTTTTACTAAACGTTTTTTTTGAATTTGAATTAAATTTATTTCCTTGTAGGTAGCTCATCTTCATTTTGTATTAGCATCTCATCGAATATTTCCATATCCTCTAGGATTATACCAGCACCCCTAGCAACTGCGGTAAGTGGATCATCAGCAACATGGACAGGGATACCAACATAGTTTGAAAGAACTTCAGGCAAACCCCTAATGAGGGCACCTCCGCCTGCTAGATGAATTCCGTTTCTCATAACATCCGCTAGTATTTCAGGTGGAGTAGTTTCTAGTACCTCTTTGACTGATTCAAGGAAAGTATCAATTGACGGTCCAATTGCTTCTCTTATATCTGAATCAGTTACAATTACCTCGCGAGGAAGCCCGGTTACTAGGTCTCTCCCCCTTATAGCAGCCTCAAGTGCTGGTTTATGTTCTACAACAGATGCTATGGCTATTTTTAAATCTTCCGCAGTCTTCTCTCCAATCAGAATTTTAAATTCATTTCTGATATAAGACATTATATCACTATTTAATTTATCTCCTGCAACTTTTAGATTTTTTGCACGAACAATTCCACCTAGGGAAATTACTGCAATATCAGTAGTTCCACCACCAATATCAACAATCATACTTCCAGTCGCTTCTCTAACTGGTAATCTTATTCCAATTGCGGCAGCCATTGGCTCTTCTATGATGTGGACCTCTCTTGCTCCTGCATTTCTTGCAGCATCTCTAACCGCTCGACGCTCTACGTTTGTAACTCCATAAGGAACTCCAACTACAACCTTCGGTCCAAGCATTTTTTTAGATAATTCTTCTGCTTTTTTAATTAAATAGGAAAGCATTTCTTCTGTAACTTCAAAATCAGAAATAACTCCATCAACAATTGGACGAACTGCAACAATGTGCCCCGGCGTTCTTCCTAACATTGCTTTTGCCTGTGCACCAACAGCAACAACTCTTCCTGTTTTTTGATTCACAGCAACAACAGAAGGTTCATTGATTATGACACCTCTTCCGGAAACATAAACAAGAGTATTTGCGGTACCCAAGTCTATTCCAATCTCATTTGATGTCAGCTTTAGAATTTTAGCTTTGATATTTTTGAACATACTTTATAAGGCCATTCTATATAAAATAATGACTATAATCAACTTGTCACAGGGTATAATAGAACGCCCTATTTGAACAAGTAAAACACATCCTTGAATGTAACTACGAGCATTAGACCAATTAGGAGTATAAAACCTAATCCGTTTACCCATCCAATGATTTTTGCATTAATTGGGCGTCTAATTATGGCCTCTAAAATCACCACAACAACCCTACCTCCGTCAAGAGCTGGGAATGGTACCATGTTGATAACAGCAAGATTAGCTGAGATAACAGCGATAATCATTAACAACTCTGCCACACCTGTTTTTGCTGAATTACCAACTACGTTTGCAATTCCAACAGGCCCTGTGACTTCCTTTAGACTTCCCTTTCCAACAAAGACATTTCCAATAAAACCAGCTAATCCGACTGTAATATTTTCCATCAAACTATATGTCTGAACTCCACCATAATAAAATGATTTAAAGAAACCAACCTTTGCTTCCCCTATCATATCCATTGAGATTCCAGCAGCTTTCTTTCCCGCGACGATTCCAGTTACTGGAGCAAACCTGTAAGCAACTGCCTCATCCTTAGTTCTCTCTACTGTTGATGTACTTTTTGATTGTCCATTATCTATAGTGAGCAGTGATGATCTCTTAACAGTTACAGAAACATTACTCTCTGCAGAAGAAATTGTTTTTTGAACATTTGCAGTTGAAAGAGTTGTACTTGCAAACAAATCTTTGCCGTTTGAGATAGAAAGAATCTCATCTCCAGCTTTAATACCAACAAGATCAGCTGGTGAGCCCGGAGCAACCATCGTAATAATTAATTTTGGATCTTTAATAACTTCTCCAGGAAAAGTATCCACTGAAACTTTTGTACCAAACATTAAAGTTGCAACCAAGAAAAGATATGCAAGAATAACGTTAAATGTAACGCCTGCAATAAGAACGATAATTTGTTGCCACTTTGGTTTTGCCAAAATGCTATCCTGAGTGATGCTATCCTCTGGGTTTTCACCATGAATTGTGACGTATCCGCCAAGTGGAATTAAATTTATCGCAAATCTTGTCTTTCCAATCATCTTACTGAAAAGCCTAGGCGGAAAACCAATTGCAAAGTTATCAACTCTTATCTTAAAGAGTCTTGCAGCAAGGAAGTGCCCCATCTCATGAACTGCGATAAGCAAAGTTAAGACAAGTAGGAATATTATTGTGGTTGATATCATCTATTATTTTATTATGTATTAAAATTTAACGAATCAGATTTTTAAATGAAATTAAATTAAAATCTCACTTTCCTTTTTTGCAAAATGTTCTTCCAAACGAGCTTCACATTCCTTAACAATCTTCTCCATCTCCACTTTTGAACGAGCCATTTCATCTTCACTCATTTCTCCATCCTTTTTCTTCTTATTTAAATCATCAGATATATCCCCTCTTTCTCTTCTTAGGGCAACTTTTGATTCTTCAAGTTTTTGTTTTGCAATTTTTGCAAGTTGTTGTCTTCTCTCCCCAGTTAGTTCTGGAAAAATAACTCTAAGCCCCTTATCATCAACACTAACCGCAACCCCCAAATCAGCAAGATTAATTGCCT
>CAJBHC010000030.1 GCA_903952785.1 uncultured bacterium
GCTGGAGGCATACCATATTCCATCGCTTCAACATATTCTTGATCTGCCATTTGAGCTTCCTCATCTCCAGCGTCGCGAAGCGCTTGTTGTGCCAAGAATCTCTCTTCTTGATCTATTGGATCGTTAAGTTCACTGAATCCTTTTCCAACCTCGCTTCCTGCAAGAATTATTTGGAATCTTTCAACCACCCTATTATCTACTCTTGATTTCTTTGCAAGCGTTTCAAGATATACTGGAATACCAATCAAAAAACCTGGGCCTGAAAGGTCTTTTCTGATTGTTTTCCAAAGTAAATCCATTCCACGCTCGGCGCTAATTGTTTTTTTATCGTACTCAACTTTGTTTTTAACAAGCTCTTTTTCAACTTCTTCAACTGTCATATCGTGTACATCGATACCAAATTTATCCATCATGATCTTTGTAAAATCATAAATCTCCCAATCGGCAGCTAGGTCAAAAGTGTGCCCCTTATTTTCAAAAACAGTTTTTCCATAAACCTTTTCCGCGATATCTATATACATTTCACGAACCATTTTCATTCCCTTATCAAAATCACTATATGCTTCATAGAATTCCATTTGAGTATAATCCTGAGCGTGCTCTGGTGACATTCCTTCGTTTCTAAAAATCCTACCAATTTCAAAAGTCTTAGGAAGACCAGCAACAAGCAATCTCTTTTGCCATAATTCTCCGGCGGAAATTCTCAAATAAACATCCATATCAAGTGCATTATGATGTGTTACGAAGGGTCTCGCGTCCGCTCCTCCTGTTGTGTTCTCAAGTGTTGGAGTTTCAACTTCTATGTAATCCCTCTCTAGCAAAAAGCTTCTCATCGTATTCCAAAAGATACTTCTTCTCTTCATCATTTCACGCAGTTCTGGATTAAGAACCATGTCAACGTATCGCTTTCTATATCTCTCGTCTTCATCCGCTAGTCCAAACCAAGAATCAGGAATTGGCCTAAGACTTTTTGAAAGTAGACGCCATTCTTTTACAAGTAAAGCATCAGTTCCTCTTTTTGTTATGTACGCTACTCCCTTAAATTCTATGAAATCACTACTATCAATTAATGCAAAAAAGTCAGCCAAAGATTCCTCCGATAGATTATCGATTGAAAGAAAGCATTGAACCTTCTCCCCTGTTCCATCCATCACATCAGCAAATCCAACTTTTCCTTGACCTCTGATAGAGAGAAGACGGCCACCGATTGTGACCTCCTTTTGCGATTCAAGTAGATTTTTAAATTCCTCTGTAAATTGCTTATTAGTATAATCAATATTTGTTACCACAGGATATGCTTCAACCCCCTTCTCTTTAAGTTCTTTAATTTTTTGTATACGTTGTTCACGTATTTCTTCAATTGATGTCATAGATAGATATTAGCACGAAAAGCTTTAATGTTGAATACCGGTATTCATAGTTGCTTTTTGTTCAAACAAAAACCACCCGTCAACATAGGACCGAATGGTTATTGTTGGTTAAGGGTGGTTAGGTGGGGTCACAGGATTTGCTCCGGGGCCGGGTTTGGTCAAGCTGTTGCCGAAGGGCGGATATGGGAGCGTGCCCACATAACGCAGACAGTAATGAAGCGACGCTTCAAGAAGGAAAGATCCTGGTTTTTAAACCGCCGACGCGGACCGAGGTTAGATTGACTGCAAAATGCCGACGTACGAGCTGAACCGAATGTTCTTTTCATGATGTCAATAATGTTTGGTTTGAATTCAATTCCATAGCAAGACTTAACCCTTATTGGCCAGGTCTTCTGCTTATTAATTTACAACTTTTGATAAAATAGTCAATGGTTTTCGTGATTAATCACTATCGATTCATTATTGCACCCCTCGTCTTCACCCCAAAGAATCCAGTCGCAGGAATCTTATTCGCCTTCTGAAACCTAACAAGTGCAGCTTTTGTTGCAGGGCCAAAGGTTGTATTCTCTCTTCCCTTTGATCCAATACCCTTCTTTGATACTGGGAAGCCGTGAGTGTTGAGGAA
>CAJBHC010000031.1 GCA_903952785.1 uncultured bacterium
GGGTGTTTGCTTCACAAAACCGTCGCGAATCCAGCGATCGTAATTAATACCCTTGTTTTTCACGCGCTCTTCAATATATTCCCTTATCCTTTCTCTATCCTCATTCGCCTTATCGCCTTTGTAATACATTTCAATATAAACAAAAGTTATTAAGTTAGCATGATGAGCATAAATTAGTCTAATTGACCTGTCCCGAAGTGTTTTGCACATCATGCGAGTTTTAACAATTTTTAGATTTTCAGAACTATGCAAAATAGTAAAATTCTTGCCACTCCCTGTGGGCAAAGAGACTATGATGTCTTCCAAATCCACTAAATCACTATGAAGACTCGGAAACTTTTTTAGAAGTCTTTTATATTCCTTCTGAAATTTTGGCAATTGATTAAAGTGAATCATCATCTATGTAAACCGATGTCTCGTCTGGCCTATAAAATGAATGTTCATAATTTAATAGTCCACGTTCTTTTGCCACCAACCACGGTGTATCTTTATGCGATAAATCTGAAATTTGCGCAGCCGTTAGGTCTGACAAACGATTCAGTTCCCAGTCAATATGTGCTAAATCTTTTGCGGATAGCCCAGTGAGATCAATTTTAGTATCTGGATTTATAAGATATTTTGTCTGATCATATTTATAAAACTTGCTTTTTATGGTTTCGATTTTGCCGGCTTTTTCTAGTTCTTTAATTATTTTAGGAAATATAATAGGAGTTGGACCGTGGGTATTCTTAATGTATCTAGCGCCAATCAATTGTTCTTGATATTTTTCATAATAATCAAAATCAATGAAATATAATATTTTATACAAGACAGTCTGACCGATATTTGGCTTTCCACCAATTTTTGACAAAATGTAAAGCAAAATTTGTTTGAATTTTTCAACGTACTCTTGAGGCTCAGAAATACGATAATACGGTTCATCTTTAAATACTTTAGCTTTACCAAAATCTGTTTTGTATTTTCTGAGGGACACACTTTTTTTATTTGATACAAATTCAGTTGTAATTTCTGGAGTTAAAATCTTCCCCACCTGTATTTCCTCCAACGATATCTGAAATATTTTGGAAATCTTAGAGGCCTCGCTCATAAACAACTCTCTTTTTCCTTGTTCAAATGAAATATATGAGGAACGAGAAATACCTATCTCCTTTGCAATCTCAAGCTGAGAGAAACCTTTTTCTATTCGTAGATTCTTAATAAATGAAAAATACTTATTAGACATACACATATATTATTATATGAATGTCAGGATGTCAAACAACCCCATGTCTAGTATATAAACACACATACTGTCTGTAAGTAGTATAAAATTATCTAGAACAATCTCTCGTCCATTTTCTCTATTGGGCAAGCTCCATCTAATGTATTGTGGGGAAAACAATTCCAAGCCATATTGACAGCTTCCATTACATCTTCCAATTTTGGGCCTCCTTTTTCTCCAGTATCAAAAATAGAAATTAATTCCATCAAGTCCTCATGTCCGTCTTCATCAAAAATCATTTCTTTAATATCATCTAGATCATATTCAGATTTACTATCTTTGAGCAGACTTTCCAATTTACCCGTTGCAATCATTCGCATTTCAATTACTTTTAGTGATACTGGTCGTTTTTTTTCTAATATCTTACGATACATACTATTTGCTGTATACCACCTCCAAGCATTATTAAGATTTTTGGCGACCGATGGTTTCATCTCCTCTATATAATCAACATCTTCGTCAGTATCATATTTAGAAATTAAATCTTCGAATTTTTGCACTATTTGTAAATATTCTCCCTCTACCTCTTTTACCTCTTCATCATTAGGTTTTTTACCTTTAAAAAATGGGTGATGATCAAGAATGGTATCAAGATAATAATTTAATTCGTCAAAGGTTCTTTCCCCTGCATTTCTAACGTGCCCATTTGGGTTTTGTATTATTTTAAATGCAAAATCTTTTATTGTATTAAAGTCTGTATAAGCAAGTTTATAAACAAAATGATTTATGGCATATACTAGAGTTATTTGATTCTTTGGATTTTTTACTAAATCAAAATTTTTTATTTCACTCAATATAATTGGAGTAGCTTTTTTAAAGAAGCTTGATTCCCTACACTCTTTCGAAACCATCTTATCCAATCTATTATTTGCTTCTTTAATTTCAGCAGGTCCTCCAGTTTTAATTATATTAAATATATCAATAAGCTGATTTTCAACCCCACCCTCCCCTTTATCATTGGTTTTGCCCTGCTTATTATTCTTTATATTACTCATACTCAATATATTTACACTTTTATATTATTTTGCAAGCCCAAGTCTTCTCTATAAAATTACCCCTTCTTTTTTCAATAACCTAATCTTTTCACTTTCTCCCCTATTATATTGCCCGATTTTACCATCAGACCTAATTACTCTATGGCACGGAATATTATTATCGAAGTTTTTTGAGAGTATTGTGCCCACTGCCCTAACGGCGTTCCTGTTTCCAGCTTTTTCCGCAACCTCTTTGTATGTCAAAACTTTCCCTTTACGGATTTTGCGCACCACATCATAAACCTTTTCTGTAAATGTTTTTTCCTTTGATGATTTCATGGACTATCAATGTATATCGTATATCAACGGCTATCGATTCAAATAAGTCACTGTAAGTTGCAACACCGTTGCAAATGTGACCCAAAGCAAATATGGGATTTGAATATAAGCAATCCATTTTACATGAGGATAAATTGCACATATCGCCCAAATTAGAGTTCCAAGTACAAGCAATATGTCCACCGACGCGAGCAGATTATTTTTCAGACCAAATTGAATTGGAGTAAATGCAAAATTGAAAATTAGGTTCAAAATGAAAGGTAGAGCGACAATCCATGGAAGTTGTTTTGTAAAAGCTTTATAGAGGACCGTTCCAAAACTTGCAAAAATTAAAACGTAAAGCACACTCCAAACCGGACCAAAAAGATAACTTGGTGGCGCCCATTTTGGCCTGATGAGTTGCGAGTACCAGTTGTAGGTATTGTTCATGAGGTAATTATAGCATTAACTTGGGTTTTGTGTTCAATTTTGCCGGCGATGGTTGTTCAGCTTAAAAAGCGAAAGAAATATATTATATATAGCAACTACTTAACCCCCTTCAATTCCCTTCTGACAATCGCGTAATCCGGAATAGTTTTTGCAACAAGTGTCCAGAATTTTGCAGAGTGGTTAAATTCACCCAAGTGACAAATTTCATGAACCACAAGGTAGTCCGCGAGCTTATCACTAAGTAGCGCGATTTTATAATTAAAATTTAGATTTCCATTCCTCGAGCAACTCCCCCATCTGGTTTTTTGATTTTTTATACTAATATTTTTGTATTTGAAATTGTAAAAAGTATTCCAATAAGCAACCTTCTCAGTTGCGATTTTAAGTGCATCATTTCTGAGACGCGCATATTCCGCTTTTTGTTCTGCTTTAGATTTTCTTGGGATCTTTACAACAGTTTTAAAATGATTTATTTTTTCTAGTATCCAATTAGCTTTAAGTTTGATCAGACTTTCAATCATTATTTGCGTCGCCCGAGGTGGCGCCGTCACAATAAATTCCCCACTTGCGTGAATAGCAAGTCTAATGGATTTGGACCTTGGATTTAGACGAAGGATGTATTCAATTTCTTGCCCAGAGAGTGTAATTTGTTTTTGGGAGGTTGTTATTGGTCTGGGGGCTCGTCGGGTTGATTTGATAATTCTGACGATTTTTCCAGCCCGGTTGGTGCGACGGAATCTAGATGAAAACCCCACGGCCTTTAATGACTTTCTTTGTAAAGTTTTTATTGTTCTTTTGATTTTTTGGAAGGGGTGGGGCATTTAAGAAATAGAGTAATTGTTATAGAGACACAAAATATTATTTAGCTTTTCGAAGAAGGTAAGTAGCTTCAGCTCCATCCTTTCTTTTACAATACTGCATACCACTCATACTTTTCAGATTTTTATAATAAGAATTGAAATCAGCTAAATAAAGAAGTGAAGCAAGCTTGTCCATAGACATCGGTCCGCCTTGTTGCAAAAACGCGAGGATCATTTGCTTGTATTTTTCAGGAACGGGTACTTCAGAAAATTTTGTATTTATTTTATTAGATTTGGATTTCATTTTTTAAATTCGTTAATATATTAATGACTTCTTATAACTTCTGAAAAACAAACAAATGCTCATGCATTATTAGCAAGAAATTCGCATCCTTAGATTTATTCACCCAGAAGCCTGTAGCCTTACAATTAAATTGCCTTTTAATAATATCTTCTTTTAACTGAAAGCCTACATCCAAAAATTTCTGCATTACCTTAAACGCAAGTGGTTGATACATCTTATTACGTCTTGTATCCCCTATTAAAATCGCACAGTATTTTTCTTTTTTTAAGACCCTAAATAGTTCCTTGGCTACCAGCCCTACTTCATCTACAAATTTATCGATATTATGAATATTAGATAAGTCTTCTAATATTTCCTCGCCTTCCCTGTATTTTATAATATCTACATACGGAGGATGCGTAAGGATAAAGTCTATTTCTTCATTTTTGATAAAATTCAAATTTCTTGCATCACACTTAACGATTCGTTGCTTCGATTTATTTGGAACATCAAATTCAAGAGCCTTTCTTGTTCTCTCCAATGCTTTTTCATTTACATCGACGCAAGTAATGTGACGATTAAGTATTTTTGCTTCTATTGCTGTTGTTCCACCACCAATCATACAGTCAAGTAGATGGTCTTTTTCTTTTGAATATCGAAGGATTAAATTTCTAACAACTTCAGGTGCCCAATTTCCTCGCCAGTCTGATTTATGAGTCGCCCAAGAACCTCTACGAGGAAAAGCCCAGACTGTTGTACATTCTAGATCAAATTCTTCGGGGTGGAGGGTGAGTTTTTTATCTATCTTTAATGTCATATCAATTACCAATTAAGAGTATCTAAAACATTTTTCTCTAGCATACCAAGATTGAAAACATATTCATTGTGATTATAAGTTTCCTCAAGTGGTCTTTTTGCTGTATTCCAACCAAGACCATCGGTCACCCATATAAAATCTATATCTTGTTTCTTTAATTCATCATAAAGACTTCGAAATTCAACACATACAGTCTTTAATTTTGAGCCGCTACCATTATAAAAATTAGTCTCAAATAGTTTTATTTTTTTATTTTCTGGATTATATACTGCAAAATCAAAGCTTCTAGATGTTTTATCAACACCAACAATAACACCCCATTTAGCCTTCATTTTGCGAGCCGTGGCTTGTCTCATGTATTCATATCCCCTTTTTTCTGAAAAATCTTTTATAAAGGCTTCAACAATGTTTTCCATAAGATTTCCACCCCTATTTTTTCTACCATTACTATCTAAACCGACTTCAACACCAATAACGTAGTCGACTAAGTTTTTTATTCCGTCTTTCTTAAAGAGACGCGATAAGCCAGACTTTTCTAGAAATTCAAATTGTTTTTCAGTATCCCTTGAGTTTTCTGAAAAATCAAAAAATTCAGAACTTTTGATAACCTTGTCAAAAACCTCGAGGTTATTCTCTCTGACAGCTAGTAAAATTGGTAATGCTTTTACAATATCGGGATTTGAATTACATAATTTCTTAAATTCAGATTTTAAATCTTCTTTGCCTAAGAGATAATTTAACTTATTAAGAATAATCTCCAAATCAGAATGATTTGAAAAAACCTTATTCCAGTTTATAAAATAATCCCAAGTCTTAATCGAACTTTTAAATGTGTTAACTAAATTATTGAAATTATTATTCATATTATTGATATAGGCCCA
>CAJBHC010000032.1 GCA_903952785.1 uncultured bacterium
GGTACGACCTTTTGAGATTCCCTTTCTACCACTGTTCTTTGAATTGAAGTGGTTTTGTCCCTTGGCTCTAGAAGTGATTACTCCATTCTTAGAAACCTTAAGACGTTTTGTATAGGACTTGTTTGTCTTCATGTTTTTTGCCGGCCGTGATACCGCGAGGTATCTGACCTTTGTTAACTAACTAATAATTTAAGACGAACGTGATTGATGTACAGGTGGAGTAAGGAGCCCACAGCCCTCAGTCACAAGGTAGGCGAGGTAAAAGCTTGTAAAGTACCGACTATGCCTTCTCCAAAATGATCGTTAAACCCTTTGGACTTTTTTTAGCCGGATCTGCTATTTTGTAGTCTGTGCTTATAAGGTGAAGTAAACGGTCCATTCTCTCTTTGAGGAACTTCTCGTCTAGGTACTTGGTTCTACCTGGGAGGAATAGGTCAAACTTGATTCTATGCCCCTCCTGTAGCCATTCTGAGGCCTTTTTAGCCTTTAGGGCTAAGTCATGGTCTCCTGTGCCTATTTTTACCTGCAAACTCTTAACTTCAAAATTCTTTGCATTAGCTTTTGCCTGCTTCTGTTTTTTACTTTCGTCGTATTGAAATTTACCATAATCCATGATTTTTGCAACTGGTGGGTTGGCACGAGGGGATATCTCAATAAGGTCACAATTAAGCTCCCGAGCCTTAGCCATAGCGTCCTCAAAAGTCATTACTCCAAAATTTTCTCCCTCAGGTCCTAGAATACGAAGTTCCGCTGCTCGTATTTGATGATTGATTCTTACGTGTATTTGTTGTGTTGCCATATATTGGTATGAAAGCAGTATAGCATTTGATTGTACGATTGGCTATGGTTAGGGCTCAAATAGATAGGGGTAGTCTGAGCGACAGGTGAGGCGTGCGCCATATTTTTTGAGTAATAAAAAGCCCGCCGAAGCGGCGAAGCTTTTTGGCGGGGTGTGGCGCTGGAGAATTCCAGGGCCTGGGTGTTTGGTTCGCGCGAAGTTGGCTCGCGCTAGGCGGTTGAGTAGGGTAACATGAAGCATCCCAGTATCAACATTGACAAGGCGGTTCCCCCCGGAACCGTCAAGTAACTTGCCCAGCGCGAGCGTTCCTCCTTATCGCTTTGCACCACCGCGGGTGGGGTGAAACAGTCCTCCCCGCGGGTTTCCCTTGGCCTTTCGGCCGGAAATTTATAGGGTCTTATAGTCTTAGATCGCAAAAAAAGTGAACTTCCATTGTTTTGGCGATTGTATCATTCAGACCCAGCCTCTAGTGACTTTTGCACGACAACTCGTATCCGGTTGGTGTTGAGTTGTAACCCAAGGTGACCATTGTCAACCGGGTCCGTCGCGCTAGTCTTATCCCTTAGGATGACGAGGTTGAACAAAATACTACTCCAAACATTAAACTTGTCAAGTGTTTTGGGTTTTTGTTAAAATTGGTCCTAAAAAAGGGGAATATGGCTGGATGATTTATTTGCCTTCAAAAAGCTTAGTCAAAACCGCGATGGTCTTTTTATCGTCCTTCGTATATATGAAAATTTCCTGAATATAGGCATTTCCGCGGACAATTGCCTTAACACCGCCTGTGATTGGTAGGAATTTAATTCTAGGTTTACCAACATTTAGCTTTTTTATAATCCCCAAGCTTACCTTAGAAACCTCAGGCATTTCCACCGCGTGTTTAACAATATCAACTGCGCTATCAATTAATGTTGTGTGGCTTCTAGTTAGTTTTTTATGGGAGAGGGGGTGGGGCATGGTTATTTGGTTATAAATTTGACGATGCGTATTGGCGAGTAGGTGGGGCGCGATCCAGATTGGCAGTATTAGATATTCTACGCCTTGTTCAAAGTAAAGTTAAACAGCGCTAGAGAACACTGTGGTTGGTGGGTCTTGAGAGTGTATATGTCAGATTATAATCGTATCATTTTCACCTCCTAATCGTATCATTTTGATACGATTAGGAAACCCAAATATTCCAGTATCTATAGATTAATCGCCTTCTTAATATTCATATTGAATTGAGTACTACTCATTTCCTCAAATCCGTCCTTGGTCTTAATTTTAACTAGGATCTTGTACTCGCCATTTCCTGCAAATTTTATTCCATTTATGTTTGTTCTGAAGCGCATTCTTTCTTTATCACTCGGAATCAGCAAATCATATGAAAAAGATTGCAACTCTTTATTTTCTGGCGATATTAATTCAATCCTTATGGTCTGTTTAATTTCCTTGTTATTATAGGCAACTCTTTGCCAAAGTGAAATTATTTCATAAGAGAAGGGGAGTATAACTTCCTTGTTGATGTCGTCAAGTGGCGCTTTTATTTCTCCGCTTATCTCTTCAATAATATTAAATAGAGATAAGGAATTAGTAGTGATGTCTACGGATGTAGACCCTACGATGTGAGACCATAGACATTTTAGTTCTTTATTTTTTGTAATTATGGTGGTATTCATTTTTTTAATTGATATTATTTAGGATCAGTTGTTTTGGGGTATTCGATATACGTATAAAATCATTAGAACTACTATATGGTGAAATTTCAGACGATATAAATATAGTGTAATTCTCTGTTTGTGTTTGCTTCTCCATAAATCCAAATTTTGGAGCAATCAAATAAGTATCAAGCGCCTTTGCTATTTTAAACAAAAATGACAGGCTGGGTAGGGAAGTACCTCTTTCAATACGAGCAATACTGGATTGTTTTGTTTTTAACTTTGCAGCAAGCTTCTCTTGAGTTAAACCAGCATGAATCCTGGCTTCAGATATTAAATTAGACACATCAGAATAAAACTTATTATCTTTGTCTTCGATAATCTTCTTTATCTCTGGGTTATCCTCTAGTATTTTTTTGTATAAATCGTTAAAGTTCATTTTGTGTTTGGTTAAATTCTTTTAATCTATCAAGAGCGGTATCCAGTATTTTGGGTGGCAGATTATTTGTTTTCTTATCAAAAAATAGTAGGGCATAGAATGTTGGTTTTGATAAAGGTCTTTCAATTATTACTCCAATAAACCTGCCGTTAACTGCCTTAAGGAACCTAATTTCATGCAAATTCTTACCATTCTTGATTTTCTTAATATATTGGGTCTGAATCAATGTCTCTAAGCTTGTATCTTGTAGAAACCTGATCTTTTCTAAAATCTCTGCAAAACCCTTTGGATTGGTTCTGGCGAGATTTGAAAATTCCTTTTCAGCCCTAGACTTACCTTCCTCATGCTCCCACATCTCCAGATTCCACTTTTGATCCATAAAATGTGGATCTGGTGGCATATATTGATTATTTTTTACTTATTACTAATATAACAATAATGTTATATTGGTCGGGGTGTAAAGTCAAGTATTACGGTAATCGTATCATTTAGGCCCCCTAATCGTATCATAATGATACGATTAGGACGTTATTAACTATTTCAAACTAATCCTCCTCTTCACCTCCTCCAATATATCTGGATGATATTTCTCAACATCCCGGAGTATGTCTGCCACAGGAAATTGCTTTGACCACATTACGGCTCGTTCTATTAAATCACTCTTATCTTTTGGAAAACCTTCTGGCGCATTTGGATATCTGTATATTGTTATCAGACCTTCTTTTTCAAGATCGAGGAGGCGCTTTAGTACATCGTCAATTTTAATTTCTTCTAGTGCTTCGCAATTGTGCTCGCACACTAACTCTGGTTTGAACGATGTCATCCCGCTTTTGAAATCTGTTCCGTCTAGTGTATACACTGAACCCTTTTTGTTCTTAGCTCCATACTCTAGGGAATTCTGGAATCTCTCTATTATACGAGGCTGGCCGTTGAAGAAAACTACTTGGTTAACAAAATCTCCTCCGCTTCCGAGAAAAATTAAAGCATGTTCGGGTTTTGACATTGCATAGACCCAAGGCATACCGTGAGTGCTCTTACGAGTTTCTATTGTTTTTAAATTTTGGGCATATGAGGCGTGGTATACGTGTGGCATGGTGGGGGGTATTATAGCATGGGGTAAAAGCAAATCTATGTTGACAAAGTAGCCACTTTGGCTATAATAGCTACATTATGACTCAAACTACATTTACTGCCAAAGAAGCGAAAAATAATTTTGGAAGGCTTTTGGATGAGGCTCGTATTTCGCCAGTAACTATCAAGAAAAATAATCGTGATTTTGCGGTGGTCATCTCCATTGGGGAATATAAGAGATTCGAAGAGATGGCGGATTCCTATTGGATTTCAAAAGCTGAAAAAGCAAAGAAGGAGGGTTTTATTGGATCAAAAAAGAGCCAGAAGGTTCTTAGTGATATAATTAATGCATAACTTAGACCTTTCCAAACAAGCGCTAAGATTTATCGAATCGCTTCAACTTAAACAAAAGAAGCAAATTGCTAACAAAATACAAATCTTGCTTGAAAATCCCAAGCCACAAGATTGTGAAAAGCTTAAGAGTGGTGATGAGTATTTTAGAGTTGATGTTGGAGAGTATAGAATAATTTACAGTATTGAAAAGACGAAAATACTTATTTTTGTTATAGGTAAAAGAAATGACGATGATGTTTATCATAAGTTTGAGAGGGTGAGGTAGGTTTTTTACGAAAAAAGAACACCCCGACCTTGCGGGCGGAGTGCCTTTAGGGTCGGGGTGATGTTGGCTGTTCTTTAGTTCTTCCACCAATCGGCATCGTCACGGTCCGGTGCAGTTACGTCAAAAGTGAACCATTCGTAGCTTCCATCCAGGATTTCGCTTTCAGGAGGCATTTTTAGGTCATTGACGATGAAGCGACACTTGGTGGTTCTGTCATTCATTTCGACTACGGCACTAAACTCGATGCCGACCATCCCGCTGGCGACAACCACGCGACGGTGTCTGGTGGATACACCACCTTCTCCATCTTCGTCTTTGAATCTGATGCAATTCTTACCGGAGAGGATAAGCTTGCGGGCGGCTAGATACAAGGCGGTCCGGATTCCATTGTTTAGTGATGGACCGGAAAACATGAGACATTGGATTTGCATTATTTTGGGGTTCTGGGGTGAGTGTTGTGTTGGACTTTAAACCAACTAGAACTTTTTCATTACTATATAACCATATCATATTAATACTGTCAAATTTATGAATGTGTGGAGTGAAGATTGACGGATTTACCAATGTCGGTATATTATACTAATAAGACGTAAGATTCACTTAATAGCTTAATACAAGTAAATGGCGTGTACCGTCATCTATGAGTGAACAGTCTGAAAAAGCCCTTCGGGGCTTTTTCGCTTTTTAGACAAAGGAAAAACCCGCTTGCGCGGGTTTTGCTATATATTTTGTGATACTCCTCCTCGCTTACGCTCGGATGAGTCCTACAAAATTATAGTCACTCGGGCGATGCCCTCGTTCCTTAATTTTGTGGAGATGGCGGGAATTGAACCCGCGTGCACACGATGTTTCTTTATGAGTCTACGTAGCGTAGATGATTTTTTGTTTTTAAACGGCGGTGCTATAAAATTATCAAAACACAACGTCGTCGATCTTATTTGTTTTAATTTACAGTCTAAGATTTCTGCAAATCTATTTTGCAATTATTGCGCCCTTATCCTACTTGCAAAAAGAGTAGGTAAGAACGTTGCAATAGCGAGCTAGGCTCTAGCTGTTGCAAATGCAAAATCGTTTACTCCAAAGAATGGAGAAGCGATTGCTTTTTGGGCTTTTGCATCTAAGGGTTCCGGAAGTTTAACGAGATTCTCGGGCACTCGGTTACGCACATAAAAAATCCAGTCATGTGTCAAAGCATGTCATCCCCATATTTATTGTTGTCAAAATTCTGATTCGCTATTCTGGCGAAATCTTCAAGCGTCTATACCATATTACGAAAGAGGGAAGACTATCTTTCACCCTTGAAGGCTCTGTTGATTTCCTCATCGCTCTCTCGTTTTTTGATATTCTGGCGCTTATCAAATTTCTTCTTTCCTTTCGCAATACCAAGCTCTAGCTTGATCCTGCGACCGTTATTATACAACGATATTGGCACGATAGTCAACCCTTTCTCTCCCTCTCTTTTTGCCAATTCCGCGAGTTCCTTTTTGTTTAATAATAACCTTCTGTTTCTCTTTGAATCATATTCTGTGGGAGTGTTCTTTTGTTGATATGGTGGAACGTCTAACCCTATCAGAAACGCCTCCCCACCTCTTATGACGATGTAGGACCCCTCCATATTACCATGACCCGCTTTGATTGCTTTTACCTCATACCCAAAAAGCTCAACACCGGCGTTATATTTATCCGTTATTTCATAATTAAAGAAAACTTTTTGATTTTTTACGAGGGTCTTTGTGGTCATCTTGATTTTTCTTAGTATATCTCTTTTTTGGCAATAATGGAATTGGTGGGGCAGAGGAGATGGGTCGTGGAAGGCGTAGCGGAGAAGTTGGTGAAAAAAAATAGACAAAAAAGTGGCTCACCCTGCATTTGCGGGTGAGCCTAGAAGCGTGGTCCCTCGGACCCTACTATAACATTTGGAAGTGTTTTAAACTTCAGAGGCACGTATGCTCCTCTGACAGGCACTTATCAAATTAACCCATGACGGTTGTGTTATATTGCCTCCCCACCAACTTTATTGGGCAGGCGTATGTGTTAGGTGTCTGGCTCTTGGGCCTGATCCCACATCACTCTTCTATTTTGATATCTTCTGGGGCATCGTGTGCCACCCCATCTCTGAGTTATACTTGTAGTGACTTAACAAAATCAAGCGCTTTTGGGCCGGGCGGGCTCAGAATATGGTTGAAGACTCATATTTAGTACAGGAATTTTTTGGGACCCATTCCTTTACGAAGCTGGCTGCATCGCTCTAAATACCCACCTAAGGGACTGATAGTTTCGCACGTTTTTGCCTTTTCGTCAACCTCCTTGTTCACACCTTGTTTTCCGCTTAATTAGGGACTTTATTCAGCTTTTCTGGTCTCTTTCTTTGGAAAAACTTTTATTTTACCCATTATTTGTGTATACTTTGCCCACATGACTAAAGACAACAATATTCCAAATATGGAGGAGAAAGAGGCTGAGAATATGGCTGAAAACAAGCCAAATGATAAGCCTGAAATTAACCCAAAGGCACTAAAGGGTTCTGCCGGTCCTAAAATACCCAAGATCCCCAAGAAACAACATGGTGTTGGCGCTTTAATCCTAAATAACTTTTTTGCAACATTTTTAATATTTGTAGCAATTATAAGTATTTACGTACTGTTTTATACTGCCCCTGCTCCCATTCAAGAGATCAGTCTTTCAGAACTTGCAATGGATATTAATGAAGGGAAGGTGGCAAAAGTTGAAGTTGCAGGAGATAAGGTGGATATAGAATATTTGAGTTTTGCATCATCAACTGATGTATTAGTTGGAACATCGTCAACATCAACCCCTGTTGTTGTGGCGGGTTCTTCCAGTACATCTACAACTACTGCTGGTATCATAAAAAAGACTACACAAAAAGAAGCACAGAGTTCTCTTTCTGATTCCTTAAAAAATCTTGGAGTTGATCCAGCAAAATTAGCACAAGTTAAAATTGAAAATAAGGACGATAGGGGTGCGTGGTTCTGGGTTAATAACATCCTTCCTTTTGCTCTACCTGTTCTATTTTTGATTTTTATAATCTGGTATTTATCAAGGCAAGCAAGAGGTGCAAATATGCAAGCGATGAGCTTTGGTCAAACACGTGCCCGCATGATTTCTCCAGATGATACAAAAACTAAAGTTACATTTAAAGATGTTGCTGGCGCAAAGGAGGCAAAGCAAGAGCTTGCTGAGATTGTGGACTTCTTAAAAAATCCTGAAAAATTTATTAATATTGGTGCAAGAATTCCAAAGGGAATATTACTAACCGGTGCGCCTGGAACTGGAAAAACTCTTTTGGCACGAGCTGTTGCAGGAGAAGCTGGCGTTGCATTCTTCTCAGTGTCAGGTGCTGAGTTCGTTGAAATGTTTGTTGGAGTTGGAGCATCTCGCGTTCGCGATCTATTTAAGATAGCAAAAGCTTCAGCCCCTGCAATTATATTCATCGATGAAATTGATGCGGTTGGACGTGTTAGAGGAACTGGCTTTGGTGGGGGAAATGATGAGCGTGAACAAACACTCAATCAAATCCTTGTTGAGATGGATGGCTTTGAGCCAAATGAAAAAGTTATTATGATGGCAGCAACAAACAGGCCAGACGTTTTGGACCCCGCACTTCTTCGTCCTGGAAGATTCGATAGAAGGGTTGTAATTGATTTGCCTGATAGAAAGGATAGATTTGCAATTCTTGGAGTTCACACGTTAAATAAGCCACTAGCAGAGGATGTTAATTTGGATGTTATTGCATCTCGTACACCAGGGCTTTCTGGTGCTGATCTTCATTCACTGGTAAATGAGGCAGCTATTCTTGCGGCTAGAGAAGATAGAAAGAAGGTTGCTCAATATGATTTGATTCGTTCAATTGAAAAAGTGTTGTTAGGCCCTGAGAGAAAGAGTCATTTGCTTGGAAAGAAAGAAAAAGAATTAACTGCGTATCATGAAGCAGGGCATGCACTCCTTGCCTCTGTTCTTCCTCATGCTGATCCAGTTCACAAGGTCTCAATTATTTCTCGTGGACGCGCAGCAGGGTACACCATGAAGCTTCCAATTGAAGACAAGAAGTTGCAATCCAAAAAAGAATTTCTGGATGACATTGTTGTCTCTCTTGGTGGATATGTAGTTGAGAAACACATTTTTGACGAATTAACTACCGGTTCATCAAATGATTTACAAGTTGCCTCGGCTTTGGCGCGCGATATGGTTACTAAATATGGTATGTCAGATAAGATTGGTCCGATCGCACTTGAGGGAACAGGACGTGCAATGTCAGGCAGAGGTGTGGGGGAGCAAGAGTATTCAGCTTCAACTGGTACGTTGATTGATCAAGAAATCTCAAAGATAATGAATGATTCATATAAGATTGCACTTGATGTCATTACAGAAAAGCGCAAAGTCTTGGATGCAATTTCTATCGCTTTGATTGATAAAGAAACATTGGAGCAAGCGGAGTTTGATGCAATATTGCTTGCGAATGGTATTGTGCCAAAGAAGAAGTCAGAGGTTATCTAGTCTTTCTTGACGTATCGTTTCTTGTAGATTTGATAAAATCCAGAAAGTATTTCTTCGGGTCCTTTGTCTAATTGTGCAGATGTGGAATTTAGTTTAATTTCCTCATCTTCTGTTGCTACTCTTTTTTCATTATGTATTTTAGACAATGTTAATACGTAATTAATTATAAGAAGTTCTGTTGCATTTAGATCTTTTTGTACTGCTTCAATATCTATATTTTCTGCTTTGTGTAAAATTATTTCTTCTTTAAAAATATTAAGAGTCAAGAGTATCGCAAATTTCCCGTAGCCGGCTCTGTTATTTCTTGGCCATGTAAACCACTTTAAATCCAAATCAATATTTTTGTTTTCAATGTATCTAACTAAAATATCAACGCAAGATATCATGGTATCGTGAGTTTTACTTCTTCTGTTGTCTAGTTCGTTTCTTTCATTGTTATAATCTCCCTTATTCTCTCTAACATATTTTTCCATTGTAGCAACGTCGGCGGTGTATCTGTAGCTAGTATTCAGCATATCTTCAAATAGTTCCCTGAATGTTTCATCTGAGTTGCATGTTTCTTCATATGAATTAACATCCAGATTTGTATCTGGTAATTTGTCTGTGAATAATTCTGATATCTTATCAAGTGACTCCGTATCAATGTTGTAATGTTTAAGTATGTCTTCGTGCATTGATTAATAATACTCTCTTTTGACCATATCGTAAATATTTGGTATATTGGGCTCATGCGAGCATAGCTCAGTTGGTAGAGCAGTCGTCTTATACACGACCGGTCCTAGGTTCGAATCCTAGTGCTCGCACAGAATTTACGATTTAGCAAATCGTCCAAACGACGATTTTGGAGAATCGCCTACTGGGTGTTATAATACAACCATATGACAAACATTCCAGACTCCGTAAAGGCAACTTTATGGTCATATGATATAAGCAAGATGGATCTAATCAAGGATAAAAACCTGATTATTAATCATGTTTTGAATTTTGGAACAAGCTCTGCTACCAATTGGCTATTCGCTAATTATTCAAAGGAGGATATTATACCGCTTATCCAAAATCCTATACCAGGTTTTTGGGATAAAAAGTCTCTAAACCTTTGGGCCATAGTTTTTGGTGTTAAGCCTAATATTACAACTAGATTTTAACTAATAAAATATGCACATAGAAATACTCGATGATAAAAGAAAAGATATTTTACCGCTATTATCTTTTACACGTGATAAATTCTACCTAGCTGGAGGTACCGCTTTGGCATTACAAATTGGACATAGAGATAGCGTCGATTTTGACTTCTTTACTGATTCGGATTTTGATATTGATGTGTTATTTGATTCTGTTGTTAGCGCATTTAAGGATCACAAGGTTGTTAAAACTTCTACAACAAAAAACACTCTCTATGTTTTGATTGATGATAGTATAAAGTTTAGTTTTATGAAATATCAATATCCACTAATTGAGGATTTAATAGAAACAGAGTATTTTAAAATGGCATCTATTGGAGAAATTGCGTGCATGAAATTTTCTGCCATTACTAGCCGCCAGGCAATGAAAGATTATGTAGATTTGTTTTTCATATTAAAAAGTTTTAATCTTGAGGATTTATTGAAGCTATCGGAGGTTAAATTTAGTGGTCAGTTAGACAGAAATTTGATATTAAAATCTATTGCCTATTTTGACGATGTAGAACAAGAGGGAATTATTTATAAAAACAATAATGAAGTTTCTTTTGATGAAATTAAGATGGAGTTGGTTGAGTTGGTAGGGAAGGTATCCAAGTAGATGACTTTTTGTCCTTTTGGCTAGTTTTTGTTTTTTTGTTGAATATTTTTGCATGAGGTATATAATAAAAAACGGACTAGATTTTAGTGATGGTCACCGATTTCTATGCTCCTTTTTGACCTCGAAACAGAAATAGATAAATGAAAACTACAAGTAATCCCCTGCTTAGCTTGGCTGGCGACCACTTACATTCATTCAAGTGTGCCCTTTCAGGCCACGTTGTCGTCGGGCGCTGTGTTCATGCCTTGGATGTCAATGGTGTTATGTACCCAATATCCAACACTAGCTATGTCAGGATCACGGACGAGATTTCTCACGTTGCGTGTGACGCTGATAAGCAAACGGTTGGAGTGGTGAGAATCACCAACGGCGTCGGGCACGTTGAATTCTGTGTTAACCTGAGGGGGCTTAGGCTTGTCTCCAATTGGAGGCAGAACATTGACTACGTGGTTCTGGATTCAGAGCGGCAGACTGCAAAAGCAAAGGTGGAACACACCTGCTCTGAGTGCGCTAGCGATGAACGCCAGGCTGAATTCTCATTTGTTTGACCTTGCCTTGGATTCTCAGGAACGTGGCCGGCCTCCCTTGGAGGCCGGCCATTCTGCTTAATAATTAATTCATGAAATTTATATTAGTCTTCACAAACACTTGCTTGTGGCACTAATCTTCTATTCAAAATGTATCTCCCTCTTCGTATCCATCATTTCTTTCAAAATAGGGAAGGCGCTTAGGGTTTGATCTTCTTTAACTAAAATCTGAGCTTCATTGCGTGCGGCTTCCACCATTTTTATATTTTTGATCGCTTCCATTCCAATGTCAGTGATACCCCATTGCTTGCCACCATACAATTCTCCGGCGCCACGCAATTTCAAATCCATTTCAGATAATTCAAAACCGTTCTTTGCGGTATTCAATGCCTTAAGTCTCTCCACCGTCTTACTGCTCTTGCTATCGCTAAGGACATAACAATACGCCTGATGATTGCTTCTAATCACGCGCCCTCGTAATTGATGAAGTTGCGATAAGCCAAATCTCTCAGCTCCTTCTATTAAAATTGTTGTTGCATTTGGAACATTCACCCCAACTTCAACAACACTTGTTGCAACAAGAATATCAATTTCTTTCTTTTCAAATTGCATCATGATTGCATCTTTTTCTTTTGGCTTCATTTTGCTGTGCAATATATCAATATTCCAATCTTTAAAAACACTCTCTTTTAATCTTTTTGCTTCCTCCACAACTGATTTAACATTCAAGGCTTGCTCCTTATCTGGATCAGCTTCTTCAATTCTTGGACATATTACATAAACCTGTCTGCCGTCTTTTAGTTCCTTTCTAATTTTTTCATATGTCGCTTCTCTTTTTGGCTCTGTAATAATTTCTGTGATGATAGGCTTTCTTCCAGTTGGCATTTGATCGATTAGGGAAAGATCTAAGTCTCCATAAAGAGTAAGTGCCAAAGTTCTTGGAATTGGTGTTGCGGTCATTGATAGGAGGTGGGGGACAATGTCATGCTTGCGTGCGAGCTTTTGTCTTTGGGCAGTTCCGAATCTGTGTTGTTCATCAATGATAACGTAGGCTAGGTCTTTGAATTTTACAGATTTTTGAATCAGGGCGTGTGTTCCAATTAAGATTGCAATTTCACCACTTTCCACCCATTTTAATAATTGAGATCTTGAAATATCGGTCCAACCGCTGTTACCATCCGCGCCACGATTTTGCACCTTTGATGGAAACTTTCTGCATCCCGTACCGCTTATAAAGCCAATAGAAATTGGCATGTGTTTAAAATATTGAATAAAAGATTCAAAGTGTTGCTTTGCTAAAATTTCAGTTGGTGCCATATATGCAACTTGTAAATTGCCGTAGTCTTGCATCTTTGAATTTTTGTTCTTTGGCCTAGTTGTTACAACACCATACGCTGTTGTTGCAGCAACAGCAGTTTTTCCTGATCCAACGTCTCCTTCAAGGAGACGAGACATAGGTGTGCCTTTTTTAAAATCGTTCAAAATATCTTCAGTTGATTTGTTTTGCGATGAAGTCATGGCAAAAGGGAATCTGTCTGTGAATTCTTTCAAGCTTTTAGACGATGGTTCAATCACATACGCCTTCTCCTTTTGCGCAGACGCTCTTACTTGTTGATTTTTTATTTGAATATAAAAAACTTCTTCAAAAGAAAATCTCTTTCTTGCTACTTGTGCGTCAGTTTCCTTTTGTGGAGTGTGAATCCAAATTAATGCACTTTTGAGAGACGGGAGATTATATTTTTTTAATATCTCTACAGGAATTGGATCTTCTATTGTTTCAAATAGGGGATTCTTAAATATTCTCTGAAGTGTGTGATAAATCCATTTTGATGTTACACCTTTTGTTTCTGGATAGACGGGGGAGAAGTGTTCTATTGGAGCTTCTGTTCCAGCAAAAAGATTATGACCGATTTGATTTGGCATTACTCCAACTGATTCTATTTCTGGATTTAGCATCCCTAAATAGTCACCACGTTTGGTTACTTTACCAGTTACTTTTACTAGACTGCCTTCTTGAATTAATTTTGCGATATATGGTTGATGAAGCCATACAACTTTTAGATTTCCAGTGTCGTCTGAAATAACCCCCTCTGCCATTGCTGTGTGGCTTTTGAAACTTTTCCCAGTTTTTAATTTTCCGATTCTTCCATACACCGTAGCGTTTTGTCCGACAGTTAATTCTTTTATGTATTGTGCCTCAGATCCACCACCGTATCTCATTGGATAGTGTCTTAATATGTCACCAATTGTGAAGAGGTTTAACTTTTTGAGATGTAAAATTTGATCAGGATGAATTCTTATCACTGATGAGAGTGGGTGATCAGTAAACTTTAGGTTGGTGGATTTTGGTTTTTCTGGCATATCTTATTCCTATAAGTTTAGCATATCAAAAGGGAGTGTGGTTTTATGAAGAAGAAGTTAGGAAAATGGGGAGAAGATATGGAGAATATACTGAGAAGTTCAGGGTAAATGCTGAATAGTTACGATATTATTAAAACTTCCTACTATCATACGCCCAGTGAAGCACAGCTTGTCTTTGCCTAGTGTGGCAACTGAAATCTCCTGCTCGGCAATTGTTTTGGATCTGTGAGATGTGGCGTCGCATGGCAACCCATCGTTTAATTTGCCTTCTGTCTTCCTCCGGAATTCTTCGTCCCATGAAATATCGGGAGTACCATTGAAACCAGCCTCTTGGATCTTCCTTGTAAATCCATCTATTCTTCTGCCAAACAGAAAGTGGCTGGCTGGCGTTTACTTTATAATAATTTATTTTTCCGTCTCGTTTTGCGGGGGAGAGCTTCGCATTTTTATACCAATTTTTTGGAAATTCATTCTGACAATCAGTCATATACTTTCCACCAAAGACCCCCATCTCAAGCATTTCCTTTGGGGTTAGCTGTGGTCTGAATTCTAGATCAAAGTTTTTACCGATAGACTCCGTCAGAGTGTACCTATAATTTTTCTGCATCTTGTCATTCACGGTGATTGTAATTGGGTTTTTTCTCATGGTTTTGTTAATTTAGTTTAGCATACACCCTTTGCCTTAAGATAGATATTGACTATACCCCCTAGGGGGTATACAATAGTAATTATGAAAAATGCAAAAAAGGAAATAAAATCTTGCCATGGGGAACATTCTGTTAAAAATAATGTTGGTGGTGGAGATGGGGTAAAGATAAGAGATGAACAAAAGGGAAAAGTCCTTCGTCGTCTAAAATTGATTGAAGGACAAATTAGAGGCCTTCATCAAATGATTGAGAAGGATACATATTGTATTGATGTTATTACTCAAACCTCTGCTGTTAAGCAAGGGCTGTCTAACGTAGAGGATCTCTTGCTTGAACATCATCTTGGACACTGTGTACTTAAGCAGGTTGCGCAAGGTCAGACTGAAAAAGCAAAAGCTGAAATATTGAAGGTTTATAAATTGAAGCGTAAATAAAATAAAAAGAAAAAAATAAATATAATATGCCAAAAATATCATTACCATTATCTGTATCATTAATAATTGTATCTGGTATCTTAGGCTTGAGTATTGGATATTCCTTAACTCCGGATTATAAGAATGACATGTTTGATAAGACTACTATGGATCTTGGAAAGGCAGATAAAAATATTGATCTTAGGTATTTAAATGCCATGATTTCTCACCATAGGGGAGCGATGCTTCTGGCAGAGCAGGCAAGTCAAAAAACAACGAGACAGGAGATGAAAGATTTATCGGTAAAGATTTTAACTGATGAACCTAAGGCAATAGATGAGCTTTATACTTGGAAGAAAAATTGGTATGGAGATACAAGGCTGGTTAAGGACCCTATCGTTTCAAATCTTGGAAATTATGATGATAAGTTTGATCTACGTTTTCTAAATGCTCTGATTGCGCATCATGAAGCAGGGCTATTGATGACGAAGGAGATAAAGACAAAATCCAGTAGAACAGAAGTATTAAATAATGCGGATGCGGTGGAAACTTTTTTGACTACTACGCTAAAGGTGTTCAAAGACTGGAGAAGTCAGTGGTACAACATTTAATATTCCCTTATCATGATAAAACAAATATTACAAATTAAGGGGGTGCATTGTGCGAGTTGCGCAATCATAATTGAAAAAAAGATTTCAAAGCTTGATGGAGTTGTGGGTGTTAATGTTAATTTTTCAACTGAAAAAGTTGGTGTTGATTTTGATGAGCAAAAAATTTCAATTAAGGATATGAATGATGAGATTGAAAAGCTTGGATATTCTTTTGTGGAACAGTCTGAGACCAAGGTTCATCAGGGGATGGGTCCCAAAGGTATGGATCATTCGGAGCATCTAGGACTTAAACAATCTAAGGATGAAAAAAATAAGGATCTGATGGAGATGAAAGGCAAGACTCAATTTGTTTTGCCTATCGCTCTAATGGTTTTTATTTTAATGATGTGGGACATCGGATCAAAGCTATTTGTGTTGGTTCCAAATTTGCCGATACCAATGTCTATTCTCAATACCATCTCGATGATACTTGCAACCATTGTATTATTCTGGATCGGTCAGCCGTTTTTACAAGGTGTTGTTAGGTTTATGAAATACAGAGTTGCAAACATGGATACCTTGATTGGGATTGGAACTCTAACTGCATACATATATAGTGTAGTTGTAACATTGTTCCCAGCTATGGCGCTTGCCTTGAATCTACCGGAATACACATATCTTGACGTAACAATTGTTGTAATTGGTTTTGTTGTTTTTGGAAAATACTTGGAAGCTCGTTCAAAATTACAAACTGGTTTGGCAATTGAGAAGCTGCTTGGGCTTCAAGCCAAAACAGCACTTGTCGTAAGAGACGGAAAGGAAATTGAGATTTCAATAAGTGAAGTGAGAGTAGGGGAAGTTGTGATTGTAAAGCCTGGAGCAAAGATTCCAGTTGACGGAGTAATTATTGAAGGATCAACATCAGTTGATGAATCCATGATTACAGGAGAGTCAATTCCAGTTGATAAAACTATAGGAGAGATGGTTGTTGGTGCAACCATTAACAAGCAGGGAAACCTTAGATTCACCACAACCAAAGTTGGGTCAGATACGCTCCTTTCACAGATAATTAAAATGGTAGAAGAGGCGCAAGGTTCAAAGGCTCCAATTCAAGCCTTGGCTGATAAGATTTCCAGTATCTTTGTACCGATAGTTTTGGGGATTGCAGTCCTAACTATTATTTTGTGGCTTACAGTTGGATCGGCCTTCCTTGGATTTTCTCTTGCGTTATCTTATGGAATTTTATCTTTCGTTGGAATTCTGGTTATTGCATGTCCGTGTGCACTAGGTCTTGCAACTCCAACGGCAATTATTGTTGGGGTTGGAAAGGGGGCGGAGTATGGGATTTTGGTTAAGAATGCGGAGGCACTTGAGAAACTAAGCAGGGTGGATACTGTTGTGCTTGATAAGACGGGAACAATTACAAAAGGAAAGCCTGAGGTGACGGACATAATTATTTTGAATAATAAATTTAGCGAGCAGCAAATTTTGCAATTTGCAGGAAGTGTTGAGAAACTTTCTGAGCATCCACTTGCTGAGGCTGTTGTTAATAGAATGGAAACTTCTGGTACTTTGCTTTTGAAAGTTGAAAAATTCTCTGCTCTTGAAGGTGTTGGGGTTAGGGGAGAGATTGATGGAAAGATAGTTTATATTCACAAACCCGGTGCGGCCGCTGGGGAGACAGACAGGGGAGCTGTGCATGGGGGCGACGAAGAAAATCGTCAAATAAAAGAACTACAAGAGCAAGGTAAGACGGTTGTGATTGTTGAAGTTGATTCACAAAAGATTGGACTCATTGCACTTAGCGATACTCTAAAAGATGGGGCGAGAGAGGCAATCGCTAAGCTTCACAATAGTGGAATAAAAGTTGTGATGCTCACAGGAGACAATCATTTGGCAGCACACTATATTGCAAAGCAAGCAAATATTGACGATGTGATTTCAGAAGTAATGCCTGCAGAGAAATCAGAAAAGATTAAAGAACTTCAAAAAGCTGGTGCAAAAGTTGCAATGGTTGGTGATGGTATCAATGACGCTCCTGCACTAGTCCAAGCTGATGTCGGAATTGCAATGGCAACCGGAACTGATATCGCAATTGAATCGGCTGGGATAACATTACTTCATGGTGACTTAAATAAACTATCTCAAGCTTTTGCTCTTTCCCACTCTACCATGAGAACAATAAAACAAAATTTATTCTGGGCATTTATTTATAACATTATAGGGATTCCTGTTGCGGCGGGGTTATTGTATCCAATTTGGGGAGTAATTCTTAATCCAGTTTTTGCAGGGTTAGCAATGGCGGGAAGTAGTGTATCGGTCGTTACAAATTCACTTCGATTAAAAACCAAGAAATTAAAATAATATGAATAATCAATCCAAAAATGATGAAGCCGTAAGCGCGAGCGTCGGCGAATTCAAGAAATATAAGTTTTATGTACAGGGAATGCATTGCCGGGCATGTGTCCTTTTGACAGAAACTGAACTGAATGATCACGCGCTAGTTCTGAATGCCACAGCTGACTTAAGCGGTGGGTGTGTTGAGGTTGTTGGGGGTTTTAAAGATAAGAGTGAAGAGGATATTGCCAAGGAGCTGTCCTTGCTTGTGGAGAAACATGGTTATAAGATTTCTACGGAAAAAGTACTGTTTGGTGAAGATTCTAAATTAGATAAATGGTCTGATTTTAAAATAGCTACTCCTATAGCTCTTGGATTCCTGATTTTGTTTTTGCTACTTCAAAAGGCTGGTCTTGTAAATCTTGTTGGATCAGGTGGTGTAACAATGGGCACGGCATTTGTAATTGGAATCATTGCGTCGCTTTCATCTTGTATGGCTGTGGTTGGTGGACTTCTACTATCTATGTCTGCTACTTTTGCCAAAGATGGCGATAGAATAAAGCCACAATTAATGTTCCATGGAGGAAGACTGGTTTCATTCTTTGTCTTAGGTGGAGTGATTGGTGCCTTGGGTAGTGCCTTTACCTTGAGTGTTTCAGCTACATTTATATTAGGAATGATTATTGCGATTGTAATGTTGATACTGGGAATAAATTTGCTCGATGTCTTTCCTTCTGCTAAAAGATTACAACTTGGAATGCCTAGATTTATTTCACAGCACGCACAAAGTGTAACAAAATTAAATCACACCCTGACCCCACTTCTTGTTGGTATTGCGACATTCTTTCTTCCTTGTGGGTTTACTCAGTCAATGCAGTTATATTCACTAACAACAGGGAGCTTTCTCGGGGGAGGATTAACAATGCTTTCTTTTGCGATTGGAACACTGCCTGTTCTTGCGCTTATCAGTTTCAGTTCGTTTAGTGTTATGAATAGTTCAAAGAAGGGGGTGTTCTTCAAGACTGCTGGAATCATCGTAATAATGTTTGCAATTTTTAATTTAATAAACAGTTTGGTGGTGGTCGGAATTATTTCGCCAATTTTTAATTTTTAACAAAATATTTATGAAAGGAACTTATATATCAATTATAGTAGCGGTAGTACTCATGTTGGGGGCACTTATGCTTTCATTGATGGGTGGTAATGGAATTGGTACACAAACTGGTGTGCAAACCAATGTCTCGGCTGGAGGAAATTCGTCAAACGTTTCCATGGTTGATGGAAAACAAATTATTGAGATAGAAGTCAAAGGAGGGTATAGACCAGGGAAGAGTATAGCCAAGGCGGGGGTGCCAACTATAATAAGATTCAAAACGAATGGGACTTTTGATTGTTCTTCTTCTGTAAGAATTCCAAATTTGAATTTTAGCCAAACTCTGCCTCAGACTGGTACAACAGATATTAATGTGGGAACATCAACTGTTGGTGTACTTCAGGGGACTTGTGGAATGGGGATGTATAGATTTGAGGTGGAGTTTAGGTCCTAATTTTTTACGATAAAATATTATCTTGCTATTACCGCCAACCTTCACCCCTAGTACTGTGTGTAATCGTCATTTACCGCACTAGTATTTAAAGAGGCCTCTTAAGTTGACTATTTTACATAAAATTGTAAGCTTCTTTCTGGACAAAGGGTACAACACTTCTTGTCTGATCAAACTGTTAACAAATTAGATACAATCACATGACGACGAATAGGTTTGCTGTAGTTACTACTCCAAAAAGAGGGGGAAATTCCTCGGAACAATTGAGGTGCTGGATTGGCGTTAAGCTTTCGGTTCCAGCAGAATGGGCACCGCTTTCCTCAACGCTTGGCGGTGATAGCCGGAATACGCCGTTGACTATTCCGGGGGAAGTTGCATTGAAAGCCCTTGGTGCGTGGGTGGGAACAGGCTCACCACTGTACCAACACTGGCAAACGGCACTCTCTGAAGGTACTGTGGGGATTACTCTGCAGCCGGGGGAATACAGGATAGTCACTGAAGAAGAATGAATGCTGGGCAATCAATGCCCGCCTTCGCAAAGTCACTGGGTCCCTCCCGGTGGCTTTTTCAATTAATATTTGTTAGCCTATGATATTATAGTTATTGAGTTATTAAAATTAAATATCATCTAAAAATATGTTAAAAGGATTTAAACAATTTATCTTGAGAGGAAATGTAGTGGACTTGGCCGTTGGAGTCGTAATTGGAGCGGCTTTTGGAAAAATCGTGGAGGCGTTGGTTAAGGATGTCTTAACTCCCTTAATTGGTGCAATTGCAAAAGTACCAGATTTTTCAGGGCTTTTCTTTACAATAAACGATAGCAAGTTTATGATTGGCGATTTTATAAACGCTCTAATTTCATTTTTGATAATTGCATTTGCAATATATTTCTTTGTAGTAGCTCCAATCAATGCTCTTGTTACAAGATCAAAGAGAGATAAGGTTCCAGCTGATCCTACAACCAAAAAGTGTCCAGAGTGTTTTAGCGAGATTCCGCTCGAGGCGACGAGGTGTGCTCATTGTACTACGAAGTTGATTTAGGAAAAATTCGGGTTTTCTTTATAATTTATTTATGAAAACTTTGGGGGAGATTTGATATACTTTCTCGGCTGAAAAAAATGAAAGATTTATTAAATTAACTAAAAAATGAATGCTTATGAAAAAGTTAAAAAAACGAGAAAAACAAATAGCTTTGTTTGAAGAACAAGAAGTACGTCGTGCTTGGCATAATGAACAGTGGTATTTTGCAATAAATGACGTGGTTGAAATACTTACCCATACACTAAAAGTTTCAGACTACATCAAGAAAATTAGACAACGTGATCCTGAACTTGGCAAAGGGTGGGGACAAATTGTCACCCCCCTTTCAATACAGACAAAAGGAGGTGTTCAGAGTCTTAATTGTGCTAATTTGAGTGGGGTATTTCGTATAATACAATCAATTCCATCGCCAAAAGCTGAGCCTTTTAAACAATGGCTGGCACAAACTGGACAGGAGAGAATTGAAGAAATTCAGGATCCTGAGCGAGCGATAGTTCGTGCAAAAA
>CAJBHC010000033.1 GCA_903952785.1 uncultured bacterium
AGACAACAATGGGATTTAAAAAAGATGACCCCTGTATCATACAGGAATCATCTTTTGTTAACCCAGTAGAGGTTTTTCTTTTGTGTCTACTTTATAGGGTACGGTTCAATAATACAAAAGTTTTTCAGATATAAAGACACGCCACTCACCAGACATCAATAATATTTACCTACTCGTCGCTATTCAAATAACATACAGCCTTCTCTAATTCTACATCCCTATGTTCTCTAATGTCTATTGGGGTTGGCTCAACATAAATATCTGGTTCTATTCCATTATTCTCAATTTCTTGTCCATTGGTCCTATAATTTCTCCAACAAGAAACTCGAAGCTCGAATTTCCTATCACCCAATTGAAGACCAAACGGCTGGGGATTACCAGATCCACCTCCTGTTGTCTGGCCAATCGAAACAGCACGACCTGTATCCTTCAAAAAGGTTAGAAACATATCCGTTGCACTTATACACTTTGGACTAGTTAAAATGACAATTTTTTGATCATGAAATTCTCCTTCGGGACTAATATGTCCATCTTCTTTAATCATTTCTTTTTGCTCAGGTTTTTTAACTAGAAAAGTGCAACACTTGGTTCTTTCTTTGATAAAATGGCTAGCCACTAATCTCGCATATCGGCTACTACCTCCATCGTTATCTCTGACATCAAAAATTATTGCAGTGCTTTGCTTAAGTTTTTCCAATTCTTCTTCCACTAACTCCGCAATATTTTTACCATTAACATTAATCTCTCCACCCCAACTGTTTATACTTATATATCCAATATCCTCATCTAGCATCTTACTTTCTATATAATCTTGCTTTCTGTGTTTTATGACTCCACCATCTTCTTCCTTTGTCTGAAATCTTTTGTCTTTATTTTTTTCAAACCTCGCATACACTTCCTCTATGTCTCCATTGCCATTCTCAACCTTGATAACCACTTCAGATTCTACATATGAAGTCATAAGTTCTTTTGTAGCTTTGTATATTTTCCATTCTGAAGTTCCTCCTCCAATCTCTTTTTTCTTTTCCTCAATCAATGTACGTATCGGGACATCGTTAATGCTAACAACCTCAAGAGGGTCACCATCTACGTCAACCCAGAAAGTTCCTGCTTTGTGATATATTTCCTTATCAAGTTTAAAACTTTCCAAACCTTTTTCTACTAAACCAACATGACTGTTATCAAGAGTAACCATGATTTGACGAAGGCGTTTGATTAGATTATCTATATTGACCTGCGGAATTGAAAAATCCTCCTCTTCAAGCAAAGAGTCAAATTTAGCTACAAAAGCATCCCTGTCCTCATCTTTAAGAAATGGAAAGTTTTCCGAAAAGTGTTTTTTGAATGCATCAACAAATTTTACACATTCTTGTCTTTCTATGTTTTCAGTTTTACCTGCTGTTGGGACAAATTCCTGATTATTCATATTTGATGATTATAACATATAAACAAGCTCGAACCCCACCTTACCTTATCCAAAAATATGGATAAATAAGAATCAAAATTTTAGATGGAGTCGTATACAGCATTAGAACTGACATCGTGGAGAACAAGTATTACATTTACACTATGATTTTTTATTGAAACCTAGAAAACTTTCCCATGATTTCATCTTCTCTATAGACTCACCTTTGGATTTGAATTTAACCTTTTCGTGAGAATATGCAAAACGCAATCGTTGATACCCAACATAACTCAAAACAATCCCCGCACTTGTCCCAAGATTCAGACTCTCAACAATTCCGCCCATGGGTATTTGAATACACATATCAGCCTCATTTAAGGCTTCAACAGAAATACCTCTAGATTCATTTCCAAACCACACGGACAAGCGTCTTTGCGTGAACTCCCCCTCATAAAGGTTAATATTTTCTTTGTCCTTGTTGTGTGAAGAGGTTACAGCAATGGTGTAAAGATTTTTTCGAAGATGAGCGATGCATTCAGCTGTCGTATTAAAATACTTCACGAATACCCATTTATTGGAACCGACACTGAGACTTGTGAGACGTTTGTTTTTACGTGAAAATTCAAAATCTTTAACAACATCCACTCCCCCAATTACGTAAAGTTTCTCAACTCCAAATGCCGAGACATTTCTAATTGTTGCAGCAATATTCATAATATCTGTTGGATTTTCAAGAACACAGATAAAATATCGATTGCGTAAATGTTTTATTTCTTTTATTTTTTCACGGATAGCCATATGTTCTAATATTGTATCACACACCCAAATTCTTTCACTTTATATAAAATATTAACATGTCTCGAGCTAGCTCGAGACACCTATAGCTAACAACACACCTCGTGCTAGCTGTCAATGGCGGAGACGGAGGGATTCGAACCCTCGGTACCGTTTAAAGGGCACACCTCTTTAGCAAAGAGGCACGTTAGACCACTCCGACACGTCTCCAGTACTATCAAGATAGCATAATTTTATGGTTTTTACCATCGCAGGCATCAGTGCCTGCGATGACGTAACGTCGCAATGACGCAGCAATAACATGGCGCCGATATAGTGCTGACATGGAAACAATGTGGGGCTTGACATTGCTATCCCTATCGTATATCATTCAAACATGCATTTGAATGAATTAGCAAAGTTAATGCGTACTGCAGGAGATGAAAGTAGATTAAAAATTCTATGTATTATTTTCAGTAAAAAGAAAGCATGTGTGGGAGATATCGCAGAAGAGTTAAATCTAAGTGTTGCTATCGTATCACACCACCTTCAAGTCATGTCAAAAGAAAAACTTTTAATTTCTGCACGTGAAGGAAAGAGAATATGCTATGAAATTCCCAAAGATACTTTTGTAAAAGATCTCAAGAAATTTATCTGCAGATACAAGTGATCGCTCTGGCGTGATTACATAATTTAATATAATAAATCAAAAAATATGAACACAACAAACAAGAAAGTTATTGTTTACTCAACACCAACATGCCCATTCTGTGTCTATGCAAAAGATTATTTTAAGAAAAACAATGTTCCTTTTGAGGATATAGATGTTACTAAAGATCAAGCTAAGGCAAAGGAAATGGTAGAGAGAAGTGGTCAAATGGGTGTACCTGTAATTGCAATAGACAATGACATTGTTATAGGATTTCAACCAGAGGTGTTTGCGGAATTGTTGAGTAAATAATCTATCTCCAATCTATCTCCCCCAACCCTTTCTCTTTCAAATATTTATTTGTCTTGCTGAAGTGTTTGGAACCAAAGAATCCATTATAGGCGGAAAATGGCGAAGGATGTTTTGCTTCAAGTACTAAGTTCTTAGCTCTATCAATCTTCTCGCCTTTTTTCTTTGCATAATTTCCCCACAGGATGAAGACAAGATTTTCTTTTTCTCGAGACAGCTTCTCAATCACAGAATCCGTAAATTCTTCCCATCCTTTTTTCTGGTGAGACCCTGGGGTGTTAGCTCGGACCGTAAGCGTTGCGTTTAAAAGAAGAATACCTTGTTTTGCCCATCGAGAAAGATCACCGTTTTTCTCTGGGGCAATTCCTAAATCACTCTCAATTTCTTTGAAGATGTTTTGTAACGATGGAGGCAGGGCCACCTCAACCTCCTTGCCAGTAGACCCCTCTCCCCCAACAGCAAAGCAAAGTCCATTTGCTTGACCCTGACCATGATATGGATCCTGCCCAATAATCACCACCTTAGTATCTTGAAATGGACACAGATCAAAAGCTCTAAAAATGTTTGTTGGCTTTGGATAAACAGTACCAGCCATATACTCCTCTCTAACAAAATCAGAGAGGGCTTTAAAATAGGACTTGGAAAACTCATCAGTAAGTACCGCCTTCCAAGATTCTTCGATTTTTACATTCTTATGCTCCACCCTTGTATTATAGAGGTAAATGAAAAATTTTGAAATATTGAAAATATACGATATACTGCCCCTTATGGAGGATTGGATGAGTGGCTTAAATCAACAGTTTACTAAACTGTCGGCTTGGAAACAGGCCCGTGAGTTCGAATCTCACATCCTCCGCAAATTAACGAGCGAAGCTCGTATAATTTGCGAGAGTGCAGAGGCAAGGAGCCGAAGGCGACTATGCCCTGCCTCCGCAAGAGTGATCACATACATTGTCGAGAGTGCAAAATAGGTTTCGCAGAAACCGTCATTTTGCCTCCGCAAAAATCGTGAGTGTCATAGACAGAGTTGCTTTTCCAAGCTAAACTTGCAACATGAAAATACAAATATCTTCAGCCCCAAGTGAAATAGACGCTTCTATTATTAAGGGATACTTAGAAAACGCTGGAATATCCGCAACTATTGCTCCTGATAACAATAACTTTTCCTTAAGTCTTCATGTTTCAAAAGGACCAAATGTGACTTATGTAATTTTTGTGGAGGAAGAAAAAGCAGAAGAAGCAAAGAAGTTGTTATCGGAAATGCAAGATAAAAAATAATTGACACCTCCCCATTCCTTGCTAATATATAAATACAAATAGACCTTAAGTCGCAACCCCAAATTTTCCCATAGAGTTTGGGGATTAAGTTTTCAACACTAGTATGCCAAAAATCCTTTACACCGAAACGGGTCCGAACAATTCTCCCTACAAAAAGGGCGACTGGAAAACTTTTGCCATCCACAATGAATCTGAGATCAAAGGATTCTTTGGTGAATACAGATTTCTAAGTAATTTTTGGCCAGCAAAGGTTGTTTTGGACAATGTAGAATACACAAGCGTTGAACTTGCCTATCAAGCCGCTAAGTGGAATCCGGATTCCAGAAACTATTTTCTGACCTGTACAGAGTTAGATTCCATTGAATACAATAGAAACAACATTCCGATTGGATATTCTACAGAGGACTGGAATTACATTAAACTTAGCATAATGACAAATCTTGTCAGACAAAAATTTGATCCAACAATAAATCCGGAAAATCATAAATCATTAATGGGAACACAAAACAAACACCTGGAAGAAATGAACTGGTGGGGAGATTTATATTGGGGTACGAACCAGGACGGAGAGGGAGATAATCATCTTGGAAAACTTTTGATGGAAACTAGAAGTAAATCTATGCCAGCTCTCAAAGAAAAATTTAATACCGACACCAGTAAACGTATTGAGAATGCCATCAGAGACGTAGAAAAAGAGAAGAATCTATCCCCTCGTTTTTCATCGACCAATGACGCTACAAAATATCTTAAAAATGAAACATTGCTCTAGAGCAGAAAACGTACTAATATACTCACATGCTTAAAAAAGGAACAATTTCAAGAGTTGGTGGTTTTTATCTAAAAACTCCAGAATACAAAGATGACGTAATTAGAGCCATCGGAGAATTTTTCAAAGATTCCATCTATAAACAGACTAGCGCCAACCTCTTGTTTAGAACTCCACAGGAAGAAGAATTTTTTAACGAGTGGTTCCTTTATGATTTTAGATTTTCTGACAATAAGGGAATGTTAGAAAAAATACTATTATGAAAATCCAGAAAATTTACCTGAATACAGACGAGCAATATACAAAGATTTGATGGAAAACTATTTTGGTTTGTATGAAATACTAGAAGTAAGGCCTTTTAATGGTTTAAAAATAAAAAGACTAGAGGATTCTAAAGAGTTTGATGTCTATGAAATGTCTTTAACAACACAGGTTGAAGTGGGTGATTTATTTTTTGGAAGAGTAGCTAATGTTGGAGACAGGTATGAACTTGTCGGAAGTGACTCTATGTCATTTAAGTTAAGTACACTTCCTGAACAACAGAGGATTTTACATACAAAAAAGTTTTCAAGGTTTAAAAACATGACACCAATAGATGCGCTAAACATAATCAGAAATCCTATGGACATATAATATCATTAGTACAAATTAGTTCCTCTTTTTGCCGACTTTTTTCTTCTGCATATCCAGTAAAAAGTTCTGATTACCAACAACTTTTTCACCAGTTTTTTCTTCTATATCCTTTCTAGTTCTACCTGCTACCTCTCCACCGTCTTTTGCATCCTTACTTAACGCTGGCAAACCTTTGGAATCTCTCTTTGTGGTTATCTTGGTCGTCGTAGCTTCGCCAAGCATTGTCAAAATAAGCTCAAGTTCATTCATGTGATCTCTTGGATTATCAGGATTGCCCAGTGATTTAAATTCTTTGATTTGTTTTGCAGTCATTTCAAAGGCACCCTTATAAATTTCATTTGTAAGAATTGCAAAATTAAAACCACCGTTTGCTCCCCTGTTTTTCCATTCGTCAGTTAGTGCATTGCGAATATTAATCCCTCTCATTCTCTTAGAAATCCAGTCATCATCATATCCCTTTTGCTCATATATCTTTTTTGCACGAACTATCGCTCGCTCAGGATCCTGAATTTCTTCAATTCTCTCCTGTCCAGTTTGTGCCAGCCATTGTTTAAAAGGCTCAGCTTTTGGCGATGGAATTGATTGTATTATACG
>CAJBHC010000034.1 GCA_903952785.1 uncultured bacterium
ACTGAAACTGCAATTACTTATGCTGAGTGTAGTAATCTAAAGCTACTTAGTTGGAATTATCCGCAAGTGGGAAATATTTTGGATTTGATAGAGCAACACAAGCTTCATCCCGTGACTTGTCTTACATCTCTAACTACATCGGAAAAAAAGTCATTAATTGCTAGAAAAATAATGCTTTGCAAGGATCTATATGAAAAGAAGAACGATATGAAGCAGTTGGGTATGTCTGAGGCTAAGATATTCAAAACTTATTCTGAAATGGGCACAATTTTTGATGAACTGGATGGGGTGAAGAAGGCTGTGGCGGAGGTTTAGGAGAGAAACCACATGTTATTGACTAATTAATGTCCTTGTAATAACATTGTATGTGTTATGGGTAATAAAAAATTTAAATTCACTAAAGAAGATTTTATACTCTACATACTTAACAAGTTAGAGCCTGATAAGAGTGACAAAATTCGCCTAAACAAGATGGCTTTTTTTGTAGAATTTGCTTATCTTCTAAACTTTGGACAAGACTTAAGTGATGCAAATTATGCCGCTATAAATAAAGGCCCTGTGATTGATGGTTATGATAGCCTGCTTAAGTCAATGCAAACTAAGAGGCTAATCAAAATAGATAATTATGTTGTAAGACCGTTAAAATCTCCTGCAGTTGATATTCCAACGGACATTCGTATTTTTATGGATAGTATTATGGATAAATATTCAAAGCTCAAAAATGAAGAGCTTTATACTTTATCGCATTCAACGGATTCATACAAAATAACGACCAATAATGAAAAAAAGATGGGGCGAAAGATAAGTAAGAAGCTTGCAATTTTAGAGACTTTTCTTGCGGACGATGAATCACAAGAAGAAGAGTTTTCAGAGGATAGTTTACCAAAGATTAATCGTTCAAATCTCGTGCAGTATGCTAGATAGTTCCTATAAAATTCTGATAGATAGTAAATTTGAAAAAAGTCTAAAGGGCTTACCTAAAAACATTAAGGATGTCTTTGATGAAAAGATGGAATATTTTAGAAATAATCCTTCGCATCCTAGTTTGAACACAAAACAATGCTCTGTCAGTAGGTCTAAACTTAAGGAATTGGGTGTTGATCAGGTTTACGAATTTTATATAAATCGCAAAGATTATAGATGTTTATTCTATGTTATTAATGAGACAAAGGAAATTATAATAGTTTGTATAGCTAATCATACTCAAATAAAGAATAAGCTTAAGTAGGTTATCTAATCTTATTTTTCAAAATGACATAACAACTACATAAAAACATGTATACAAATAGGGATATATTTAGCATTTCACATAAAATGAATAAACTAAATGACATAAGGAAACCCTGTTCCGCAAGTATTATCCCTACCTAGTTCCTTTCCTTTGAATTTTCACCTCAATCTGCTATTATTGGCCGTATGACTAAAGTTAAAACCACAAACAAAACCTCACAAAAAATAGCCAGCAATACCACCAAAGTTGCCTTCAAAAAAGAATGGGATTTTTCAACCCTCTATAGTGGTGATAAAGACCCCAAAATTGAAGCAGAAATAAAAGCGATGGAGGAGAGCCGTATAGCTTTTGCCAAAAAATATTCAAATAAGAAATTCCTAAGTTCTACAAAGACGATTCTTTCAACTTTGAAAGATTGGGAGAAAATGCAAACAGAATCTGGTTTTGCCAAGCCAATTTGGTATCTATCAAAATTGAATGATTTGGATTCTTCAAATCAAGAAAGGAAATCGAGAACAAATCTCTTGGCTCAAAGAATCACCAAAGCAGAAAATGAAATAATTTTCTTTGAACTTTCTCTTTCCAAACTAGACTCAAAAATGCAGAAGGAAATCTTGAACGATAAATCATTTGCTCCATATAAATATTATCTCAAAAAAACTTTTGAAGCTGGTAAGCACCTCCTAACAGAACCGGAAGAGAAGATTCTTAGCCTAAAACAACAAGTAACTTACAAAATGTGGGTTGATGCTCAAAAGAAGCTTCTAAATGCTCAAACTATTAAATTTCAGAAGAAAGATTTACCAATTGCTGAAGCTATGATGCTAAGGCACCAGCTAGGTTACAAGGAAAGACATGAATTGCACAACAAGATTATTCCAACGCTAAAAGCGATAAGTCATATGGCCGAGGCGGAGCTTACAGCAGTTTATACTGACAAAAAGATAGAGGATGAGCTAAGAGGATACAAGACTCCATATGAAGCTACAGTCATCGGATATGAAAATGACTTAGACACAGTTGAAAATCTTGTAAAAGTCATTAATGACAACATGAAAGTTTCTCATAGATTTTTCAAAGCGCGAGCAAAGTTGCTTGGACTAGAGAAACTAGGTTCCGCTGATTTGTATGCGCCGGTTGCTAAATCGACGAATGCGAAAATAAGTTTGGAGGATATTGTGAGTAAGACAATAGAGAGTTTTAATAAAATAAAACCTGAGTTTGGAGATTACGTGAAAACTTTTGCAGAAAATGGACAAATAGATTTTCTACCAAAGAAAGGAAAGAGGGGTGGCGCGTATTGCTCACCTGGGCACAATGTCCCAACTTGCGTTTTGATGAATGTTACAGGAAGCATTGATGATATATGCACACTATCACATGAAATGGGTCACTCCATTCACTCGGAGCTAGCTAAAGGTCAGCCGGTACTTTACGAGGATTACACAATATCTGTTGCGGAAGTTGCGAGCACATTCTTTGAGCAACTTGTAATTGATGATCTGATCGATAATGCAAAAGATGACCAAGAGAGACTGCGACTTCTCGATGAAAAAATGAAGGGCGATATTGGTGTAATTTTTAGACAAATTTCATTCTTTAATTTTGAATTAGCGTTGCATAATAAGGTGCGTAAGGATGGTGGTGCTTCAAAGGAAGAAATGGCGGAAATGTTTTTGAAAGAAATGAAGAATTTTGTTGGACCAATTATGTCTCCTGCGGAGGACGATGGCTACACATTTCTTTATATTCCACACTTCAGATATTTCTTTTATGTCTACACCTATGCGTTAGGACAGATTGTAAGTCGGGCGCTTTGTGCAAAATATAAAGAAGATCATAATTTTATTGAGAAGGTGGAAGAATTTCTAAAATCTGGTCAATCTATGTCACCAAGAGATATTTTCCTAAAGACGGGAATTGATATTGCAGATCCTAAATTCGTTCAAGCTGGAATTGACGCTGTGGCGGAGGATGTTAGGAAATATGAGGGGATAGTTGATAAGATGAAGAGGGCGGGGAAATAAAGCTGTGCAAGATTGCTTTGCCATTTTAATTATTCGGATATATAATTAGGTAAATAAGTTAGTGGGTGTAGGTTTCTTGTCTATGATCCACGAAGAAAACGACGCGCGCAAGTGTGTCGTTTTCAATAAATGCAAAAAGTGCCTTGTTATGGGACCTCGTGCCGATCGGGGACACCCCAATCCATGTAAGTATCACAGTAAATGATTCACTAAAAATCAATAGCCGTATCTCGTGTAGTAATTAATGTAATAGCTTTACGAATAATAACCAGAATATGTATTTCACCCCTTTTTGAAAAATTGACGGAAAAACCGTCAATTTTACTATTTGGGCTAATAATTTCAGACGGATCAATTTGACATTTACTGGTTTTTTACTAATATATTAAGTATACCTTCTGTTGCTTCGGTGGCAGAACGCGAAACCGTAACCTTGTGTTGCGGTTTCTGCATTATAGAAATATAGATGAATACCAATTTATGCACTATTGCTTTTCTAGAATAAGTATGTCATACTATATTTGTAATAGTCATTATGTGAATTATGACCAATTATAGCCCTGTAACTTAATTGAAGGGCTTAAGGTTTTGGATTGTGAGTCCAAACTTTGGCATGTTGTCAAAATGGACGATAATAGTTGAAAAAAAAGAAGAAACATAGACAAAATGAGCAATACCACATTTGACGCCGTTGCGCATGCAAACGCAAACCAATTGGATAAGGCAAAACGTATGGGTTGGACATGGCTGTTCTGGAACTGCCAGTCATCTCCCAATATGGGTAAATGGGGTGGTCATAGGGCTCGGCTCTATGGTTGCCCCCCTGAAAAACGGGAAATGGGCGACAAATGCCGAGAAATTGTCCCTGACTTCTTCGATGAAGTTATCGACGCCTTGGATGCTGAATACCCGATCTAACGGAAATCAGGCCCAAATTAACCCCAACACGAACGTACGACCTTCGGGTACGACGTTCTTTTCTTTTTAATAAATTATGCAAAAAAGCCCAAATCTGCTATATTATATCTCATGAATTCTAAAGAAATACGTCAGAAATATTTAAGTTTTTTTGAGAAAAGAGGCCATGCCGTTTTGCCTAGTACATCACTTGTCCCTGAGAATGACCCTTCAGTTTTATTCAATACCGCCGGCATGCAGCCACTCGTTCCATATCTTTTGGGGGAAAAGCATCCGCTTGGAACGAGACTTTGCAGTATACAAAAATGTGTAAGAACAATTGATCTTGACGATGTTGGGGATAACACCCATGCTACATTCTTTGAGATGATGGGTAATTGGTCATTGGGTGACTATTTTAAAAAAGAATCTATTAATTGGAGTTTTGAACTTCTAACTTCAAAGGAGGAGGGTTTTGGTATCGATCCAAGTAGACTTTACGTGACATGTTTTGAGGGTGACAAGAATGCGCCAAAGGATGAAGAAAGTGCGGGTATTTGGAGAGAAATTTTTGATAAACATGGTGTTAAGGGAAATAGAATTTTCTTTCTTCCAGCTGAAAATAATTGGTGGAGTGCGGGGGACAATGGACCCTGTGGAGCTGACACTGAAATTTTTTACGATATTTCTGGGCTACATACTGACGGTCTGTCGCATGAAGAGTATTTGGAGGCTGATGAGAAACAAGAAGTTGTTGAAATTTGGAATAACGTCTTCATGGAATTTGAAAAGAAGGACGGAGAGATTATTGGGAAGTTAGCAAACAAGAATGTTGACACAGGTGCTGGATTTGAAAGATTCTGTTTGGTATTGAATGGTAAAAGTAATTTTTACGATACGGATATTTTTGAAGAAATCTTTGCAAAAATTGATGCGCAACACGCTGAGTTAAATCCTTCAACTGCTCAACTTCAGAGTCCATCAACTCTAAGTGAAAAGGAAGCTCTTCGTGCAAAAAGAATTGTTGCAGATCATGTTAGAACATCCGTTATGCTCATTTCTGATGGTGTTACTCCATCAAATACTGATCAGGGATATATTTTGAGAAGACTTTTGAGGCGCGCAGTTAGATTTGCCGATAACTTGGGATTAAAGAAGGGATCACTATTTTGGATTGCTGATGCAGTAGTAAATACCTACGCTGATATTTATGAAAATGTGGCACGTCAAAGAGAAACTATCAAAATTACAATTGATAACGAGGAACAGAAGTTTAGAAATACTCTTTCTCATGGTCTGAAAGAATTTGATAGAATCGTAAAAAAAGATAGCAAATCAATAAGTGGAAAAGATGCCTTCGTCCTGTTTAGCACCTATGGCTTTCCAGTTGAAATGACAATTGAGATGGCAGGGGAGATTGGTCTTCAAGTTGATAAAGATGCATTTGAAGAAGAAATGAAGAAACATCAAGATCTTTCTCGTTCTGGTGCAGGTCAAAAATTTAAAGGAGGAATGGGGGATACAAGTGACATTTCAATCAAGTATCACACTGCCACTCACTTATTGCACCAAGCACTTAGGGAGGTACTTGGAACTCATGTCTCACAAAAGGGAAGTAACATTACAGCAGAGCGATTACGTTTTGATTTTGCTCACACAGCAAAAATGACAGACGATGAAAAAGAACGAGTTGAAGAAATTGTAAATAAAAGAATAGAGGAAGCACTTCCGGTGAACGTTGTTGAACTTCCAATTGAAGAAGCAGAGAAAACTGGAGCTCTTCACTTCTTTGGAGAAAAGTATGGCGATAAAGTCACCTTGTACTACATTGGTAACACAATAGAAGAAGCATTCTCAAAAGAATTCTGTGGAGGTCCTCATGTTAAAAACACTAGTGAACTTGGTCACTTCAAAATCCAAAAAGAAGAAGCCGTTTCTGCCGGGGTTAGACGTATTAAGGCGGTGTTGGAGTAGGTTGTGATTCGGAGGAGTGTAAATGTGGACAAAATTAGGAAATTTTGTATTATTGTATCGAAGAAGAACACCAACCTCCCGAAAGGGTTAGAAAACAATGTAATAATGAATCCGAATCCGAATCCGAAACAAATTATTGTCGTCCAAAATGTGGGGGACACAAGCCTTTTTGCTTTTAAGACAATCATTGCTGAACCACTCGGTTTGGCAGATGGTGCTGACTACGCGGTGGCAGTAGATAGTGATGATATTGAGATGTTGGTTTTTGACGATGGTAAACCGCAGTTACTAATCATCGATAACCTGAATACCATGAATCCTGGTAATACCTCGGATCTCAGTCAGGCTATCCCTGTTTGGAGAGAAAAAAACTCCCGCTTAGTCATCGTAGGATATTCAAGTTTGAAACACGATGGATCATTTTTTGATCAGGTGATCGACCACAACAGATCAGGCTCCACAAGACAACTGAAAGACTTCATTTCCCAGTTCCTTGCTGGTCAACCTCAAGTGGATTGATCGTGAAGTTGATCATAAAACCCCCAACCCCAACAAGAGCCGCCCTCTTAGTGGGGCTTTTGTTTTGTGAATACTTTTTTAAAAATATATTTAACAAAATCACTAAATGAATGCTATAATATTATCAATGAAAACCACCAGCACATCTATTATTGCTTACGTTGGAAATGGAGTTGTTAGAGGAAGTATAGTTCTTCATGAAAAAGGGAAGAAACCAATTGTTTTGTCAGCTAGAAAAATTGATCTTAAATATAATGAAAATAGAGAAAGGGTTCAATTAGAAGATCAGATTCTTATTGAGTTTGATAATTTAATGAAGACAATAAAAACTGAGGATTTTCCTAAATTACATAATGCTAAATGTGAAAAGCCTGAT
>CAJBHC010000035.1 GCA_903952785.1 uncultured bacterium
GCATTGGTACAATTATGAAAGAATACACCTTGGCAAATATTTAAACGGCATGATACCAATCGAAAAGTATCATTATTATTTATCAACAGTGTCACCCTTGAAGGTTAACTAAACACTGATAAGTCAATTTTCATAGACGAAAAACATTTTATCTATATTCTATATTGATACGTATGGACTCAAAATTAATAAATTCATCTCCTGCGAACTGTTTAATTTCTCTAGCCGTCCCCTTTGATCTTGCAAATACAAGAACCTCTTTTTTATTTTCTCTAAGATATTTAAGGACTGGTAAGAAGTCTCCGTCTCCGGAAAGTACTATGACCCTATCAAAATGATCCATATAACGTAAAAGAAAAAGTGTTATATCAACATCACAATTAGCCTTCTTTTGTAATACACCATCTATATCCATGTGAATCTTTACAGGTTTTAAAATCAAGTCATAACCGAATTCTTCAAGATTCATATAAAACATTATTTTCTTTAGATAATATTTAATTGAGGTAATCTTGGATGATCTTAAACCTTTGTTATTTTTCTCAAGATACCTTATTAAATATTTAGCAACAAGTTTAACTGAAACAACCTCTTCTTTTATATAATCGTATGGGAAATTATGTATTTCCACACCACCAAAATAATATATCTTAGTTGCACCATATCGGTTCTTAAAATACTCTGCTAATTTTTAATAATCAATATTCCACCCAAGAGATTTTCTCCCTCCATAAAATAAGTTTGAAGCATCAATAAATACGTATGTTCGCATGAGGTACAATCATACTCTTCGGACCTAATATTTCTATAAAGAATTTCTAAAGAATTCTAGAAGATTTTAGGAAGTTTCTATAGATAAGATGGAATAATATCCACATACAATCAAAGGCGAAATCTGCTTATTTTACCTAGATTTTTACGAATCACAGCCGAAACTTTCACCCCTAAATGGAAAATTGACGGTTTTTCCGTCAATTTTACAAAAGAGGCAAATAATTCCGCCGCAACCTGCTGGTTTTGGCACAATTTGCACGCCTGCACTACGGCCAAAATCTGCTGATTTTGGCACAATTTTTACGCTTAAAAATTGCCTATTGAAAAAAACCCGATTTTCTGCGATGATTTAGATGTGTATATCCTAACCGTTCACCCAATTCAGAGATCTAACTTCAAAGAAACCCTAACCTATTGGGCTCCTCATAATTTCTCGGCTGGCTCAATTATCTATGTTCCGTTTAGAAATAAAAATATATTGGCGCTAGTTGAAAGTTGCTTGAACGCGACAGAGTCAAAAGCAGATATCAAAAACGCAGATTTCATAGCCAGAAAAATTGAATCTAAAAAAACAATCACAGCTGTTTCCCCATCGCTCATAAAGGCATGCCAAGCTGTTTCAAAAGAATTTGCATATCCAATTGGTTCAATCATAAAAAATATCATTCCTGAATGTGCATTAACTTATGCCGAGGAGACTATTAGCAAAAAATCAAAGAGTTCGCCGGAGAAAGAAGTTGAAATAAAAACAATTAATGTAGAAGACGATGACGATGGCTTCACCGGCCAACCCAGCTCTCGCGACATCTTCGTCTTTCAAACAAACACAACCGATAGATACGGAACATACAAAAGTATAATTAGAGAAGAATTTGCAAAGAAAAAATCTGTCATTATTATTGCGCCAACGGTAAACTCAGCGGAGGAAATTTACGAAGAACTCTCTCGTGGAATTAGTGACTACGCCTACCTACTTCACGGCGGAATTGCAAAAAAGAAGCAAGTTGAAATTTGGGGGAAGGCACTAACTGAGCCTCACACTATCGCTCTAATTACAACACCATCTTTTGTTGGTCTTCCAAGAGAAGATATTGCAACCATTGTTGTGGAGAGAGAATCGTCAAGAAGTTACATCACAATGTTTAGGCCTCTTTTTGATTATAGATATCTATTTCAAAAATGGTCAAAAGAATTACGTGCTCGTCTAATTTACGGAGATATACTTTTACGAGTAGAAACCTTGTACAGAAGAGAACGCGGAGAAGTCTTTGATTTTTTTCCGATTTCTATGCGAATAGAAAATCGTCCAAATACTATTATTGTCGATATGGCTGAGCCCATCAGAAAAGAAAAGGCAAAGAAGGAAAAAGATAAAATAAATTCAAAGAATAATCTAATTTATTCTGAAGAATTGGAATCTCAAGTTGAATACGCTGGCAAGAAAAAGGAAAAGATTGTTATTTTCACCGCACGACGTGGACTCGCCCCGCAAACTGTTTGCGGAGATTGCGGAACAACCGTAACCTGCTCCGTTTGTGAAGCCCCGGTTGTTTTGCATAATTCTAAAGTGGAAAGCAAAAGATATTTCCTGTGTCATCATTGCGGACGAGAAAGGACTGCACTTGAGGGTTGCAAGAATTGCACAAGCTGGAAGTTAATTACACTTGGTATTGGATCTGACACAATATATGAAGAAACAAAAAAGCGCTTTCCAGATAGACAAATATTCAGATTAGATAAAGACACAGCAAGCACGGATAAACAAGCAAGGGATATCGCAAAAAAGTTTAATGAAAGCACGAGTGGAATCTTGGTTGGAACAGAGTTTTCTTTAAATTATTTAAAGCCTGTGAAGCATGTTGCGATCGCTTCCCTGGACAGTCTATTCTCTCTCCCAGACTTCAGAATCAATGAAAGGATTTGTCACATACTTTTGCATGCGCAAACTCTAGCGGAAGAGTATTTATTAATTCAATCAAGAAATGCTACTCACCCACTTTTGGGATATATTCAAAGTGGAAATTTGAACGATTTTTACAAGTCAGAAATCGCAGATAGAAAAGCTCTATCGTACCCTCCATTTGCAACTTTTATAAAGATAACCATTGAAGCTGACAAAAGCACTGCGGCCAAAGAGATGGGTAAGCTACAAGTTTGGCTTGAGAAGTGGAACCCGGTAATCTTCCCCGCTTTCATTCCCTCAGTGGGAGGCAGATCAATTCTTCATATGCTAATTTCAATGTCACCAAAACTCTGGCCAGATGAGGAATTGCGAGATATTCTAACAAGCCTACCCCCTGAATTTACCGTTAGTGTACATCCGGAGAGTTTGCTGTAAATTTATAGGATTTTTGAATCCGGGGTATAGGGTAATTTCAATAATTTAGTAATATGCTACAATACCAATATGCAAAAGTTTACCTACTTTAAGCCTGAAAATAAGATTGTAACTGAGGACCATCCAGCGCTCCGAATGGCCTCTATTGAGATTCCTAAAGATGAAATCAAGGGTGAATATGTCCAAGATCTAATTTCTCACATGAGTAAGATGCTCGCAGCGCAAATTGATGGGGTCGGTCTTGCGGCACCTCAAGTCGGTGTTCCTCTTCAACTCTTTATGGTCTCAGGGAAAATATTTCTAAATGATGATGACAGAGAAGCTCTCATGGAAGCTGAGAAGAGAAAGAAAAAACACAAAATAATTATCCCTCCAAACCTAGTTTGCATAAACCCAAAGATAATTAAGACTTCAAAAGATAAAAAGTGGATGGACGGCGAAGGATGTCTCTCAGTTAGATGGTTCTATGGAAAAGTACAGCGCTCTCTTCGTGTTACAATAAAGGCATTAGACAAGGACGGAAATTCTTTTACAAGAGGAGCAAGCGGCTTGCTTTCTCACATCTTCCAACATGAGGTAGATCACTTAAATGGAATTTTATTTATCGATAAAGCAAAAGACGTTAGAGAATTTGAACCAGAGGAAGTTTTAAATTAATAAAATTAAAGAATGAGGCACGCAAGATTAGAATAAGTGCCATATTAGAAAAAACGCCAGACCAAAAAGACGGCAAACAAAAAAATAATAAAATAATAATTATGCCAAATCAAGAACAAAAACCATCACACTCCCCATTATTTTTCTTCGGCTCATCTCTTATGTCTGTGAAGGTATTGAACGCCCTTCGCAACTATATAATTATCCCTGATTTAATAATCACCGTTCCAGATAAGCCCCAGGGAAGAAAACTTGAATTGAATCCAAATCCAACAAAGGTTTGGGCAAAAGAGCATAATACCCCCTGCCTTGAATTTGCGAAGTTGGATGATGAAGCGTATAAAAAACTGCAATCATATTCTGATGACAAAAAACCAAAAATATTCATTGTGGCCTCATACGGAAAAATTATCCCAGAGCGATTTTTAGAGATCCCAGAATTTGGCGCATTAAACATTCACCCATCAAAGCTTCCAGAAATGCGTGGCGCGGCTCCACTTCAATTTACAATTCTTGCCGATCAAAACAAGACAGCTGTAACAATTATCAAAATGGACAAGGAGATGGATCATGGACCAATCTTTGCACAAGAGGATGTTGATATTACAGAAATCGCAGAATGGCCAACAGGATATTCTGAATTAGAATTAATTACAGCAAATATTGGCGCACGTTTGATTGCTGAAAATATTGACGCCTACATTGCGGGTGATCTGAAACTCAAAGAACAAAAGCATGAACTGGCTACATTCACAAAAAAAATAACTAAAGAAGATGGATTAATTAATCCATGGCTTTCAAAACCTGAAGAACAAAGAAAAAATATTTTAAAAATTAGAGCGTTTAAAGAATGGCCAGGAACATATTTCTTTGCAGACAAAATGATTAAGGGAGAAAATAAAAAAATCAGAGTGGTAATAAAAGAAGCCCTTTGGCATGAAAGTAAAGAAGCGGGACATCAATTGCAAATTACCCGTGTTGTTCCGGAAGGCGGAGGTGCGATGATGTGGGATTCATTCTTGCAAAGTATTGGAAGAAAATAAAACAAAATAAATACACCAGACTCATGTTTTGGTGTATTTATTTTTTTCCATATCAATATTCACTTCATCCGTCTCTACTTATCCCTTCTTAAAAATATTCTTAATCTTCTGTGCTCCTTTTCTAAACAAAGTGATTCTTTTATCTTTTTTATTAGATAAAATATTAAATAGTTCTTCTTGTATTAAATCGATAGATGAATACATATTGGCAGAAGTTTTTTCGGCTTTAATTATTTTGTCATTAATCCAAATATGCGCTTCAGCTCTAAATATGTCTCCAGCCTTATGGTGATTGGTTGTCTTCTCCAGTTCAACCTCAACCTTTGTATCATCATGAATAAATTTCTCGACAGAAGACATCTTCTTGTAAAGATAATCTTCGACTGATTCGGTGATATTGATATTTATACCTTTTGTGATGATTTTCATATTTTTGTCGATTAACTAATAACTCCTATATTATAACACCCAGTAGGTGATTCTCCCAAATCGTTGCACTGGATCATGCTATAGTTGACAGTAGATTGCTCCTTAAAAAAACCAATGAAAAACTTGAAAAGTGATGAGATTGATGTTTGGCTAGAGGGTATTAAAAATGACTGTAAGGTACCCCATTATTTAGACACTTATTCTTTCTTCTTTTGTATTGATGTACTGAATCTATGCTGACAATCCTTACACCAGAATATCTGTTTTTCTTGTTTATTAATTCCTCTTTTGACAACCTTTCTTCCATTATATAATGGACATATTTTTGCTTTTGTAGACATGCATATACAAAAACACAAATATATCAGTTAACCAAGGCCTAAAAAGCGGTTTTCATGCCACTTTTCTGGATATTATGCCAATATTTTTAACAATATTGAATAAAAAAAAGCGGTCCAGATGTTGGACCAGCAGTGGGAAGGTAAATATTATTACCTTGTGGTAATGTGAGCGTGGAAGTCTTTGTGGAGTTATATGAGGAATTGAGGCTGTAGCCCCCCCCGGTTACAATGAGCCCAACAACATGCGCCATGCGAGCGCACAAACAACGAACTGCAATTGCACCTCTATAACCCAACTGTCATCAGCGAAACCATGACCAGAAATACGCCTTCGACAATTCAGACAGCAACAGGACCACCCGGCCCTATTCCCTAAGCACAAAGAACTTCCACGCCCAAAAAATATACCACATTAGGTTTAACCAGACAAGTGTGTCATAGCACACAATTTGGCTTGACTTATGTCAAGAGTAGGAACATACTTGTTTATGTCGCAAGGATGTCTCATTACGAATACATATTAGAGCTCGGAATTTTCATTTAAAAATCGACTGCGGTAACTTCTCCCCTCCCGCATTGAAAAGTATCTAATCATGTATTCAATTAAAGTTTAATCACAAAAGGTCACAAGCCTAGATTTTTAGCTTTTCTAGATGTTTTTACTTCTTAATAATATTAGATAAATAGCAGCAGGTCTACATTAGTAGAGATGTACGCTAAATAATAAATAAAATTATGAATAAAATAATAAATTCTCTTAAGACTACAAAAAGTCTTATAATCACATTAGGTTTAACAACAGCAGTATTGTTTGCTGTAATAATGCCTTCAATCACAAGTGCCGATGTACTTTATCGTCAATTACAATTAGGATCTCGTGGTGCTGATGTTTCATCATTACAAACTTTTCTAGCAGAAGATCCTACAATTTACCCACAAGGTAAAGTTACCGGATATTTTGGCTCACTTACAAAGTCAGCTGTTTCAAATTTCCAAGCACGTAATGGTATTGCAACAGTAGGACGTGTTGGTCCATCTACTCTTCCTGTTATTAATGAGCAAATGGCAAACGGATCAAATAGTAGTGATAATATTTCAGCTCCGATAATCACAAGCGCTGGAGTTAATAATATCACCAGAAACTCAGCAACAATCAACTGGTACACAAATGAAAACGCAAAGGGTTTGGTATACTTCAGTACAAGTCCACTTAGCTTAGGTGAACACCCAAACTCAGTTGACGTATCAGGAAACACAGCGATGGTTGATTCAAACTATCGTACAAACCAATCAGTTACTTTACAAAACCTACAACCAAATACAACATACTATTACTTAGCATATGTAACTGGTATCTCAGGTAGAGTAAGTATCACATGGCCTGCAACATTCACTACTTCAAACTAGTTTTTTAAAAAAATAGACCCGCAAAGGTTGAAGAGCTCAAGTGAAAAATCAGAAAATAATATTTAGTCAAATCTAAATATTCAAAAAAACCGCCATCCATCGTTTGGCGGTTTTTTGCTGTTAATCATCTGATTATCATTTATCAATCAAATAACTTGATCTGTATTTAACTCTACTTTTCTATGAACGTTGGCGCCTTACTGCATGTTGCCTTTATAAAAGGAGCGGCAGTTGCTCTTATGGGCAAACTTGTTACTGGATCAATTTTAGGCAAACCAGTGTCTGGATCAGTAGCATTATAAGTAACATTACAATACAAAGTGTGCTTACCTATAGATTTTTTGAGAGAGGTGTTGTTGTCAAATAATAACTGACTATCGTTAAGTGGGAATGGAGTCTTTAACTTATTTGCAGGTATATCACTATCGACATAACACTTATCTAGCGCAACAGCAGTATAATTAACGTTATTATCATCTGTAATAGTTGTACTTGCAGAACCCCAGAAACTACACTTGCCATCGTCCCCTGCCCATTTTGGGTTAGGATAAAATTTTAATCTACGGCTAATTCCTGGTATAGATGATGGTGGTGGGAGTTCTGGACAATGTTCAGTTATTGCAGGATTAGTTGTGGCACTCAATTTAGTAGTGAATGAATAAGTGGGGACTTCATCAGGAACATTCCTGTCGGCATATAAGTTATAGTAATCCGTTGTTTTGTTATAAGATGAAGAAGTTACTGAAAGAACTGTCGTGTCTAGCGCAACAAAAGCCTGTGTATTTTTTTGCAAAAAATATCTTGTAGCCCCAACAACGGGATCCCATTCCAATGTTAGATCACTATTGCAATATGTTCCTCTAAATACAGGTTGGGTCAAAAGTGTGGCCGGCTTGAGGCTAACAAGAATGTCCATTTTAACCCACTTTGAAGCCTTTTGACTCACATTATCCACTGCCATAACAGCAATGGTGTAATTACCTACCTCACTCCATGTTTTTGAAGCAGAGACAGAAACACCGTATTCAACATCTGGAGATGTATAATCTGCTTTGCCATCATTATTCCAATCAAATAAATAATAAACTTGTGATGTTTGTGTTTGTGCGAACACTTTCTTAATCGCAAAAATTACTGACGCAAACATTGATTTTGAATTATTCTTTGAAACAACTAAAGCAGATATTGCGCTATAGGTTGAAGAAGTGTTAACGTAAACGCTAACAGGGCCTGAGACATCTGGGTCAGATGGCGCCCTATTAACAGGATCTTTTAGGACAGTTAAATTCAGACTATATAATGACTCTCTAAATGGCACTTTATATGGTTGATAATAGTCACTTGCTACATTTGTACCAGGAATATTTATATCAGTATGAAGAGAATCACGATACAACTGCACTGTAGAATAACACTTATTAGTCTCAGGATTGTAATAAGGACTCAAGATTGAACACCAGACAACGCTTTTACTTGGAGCTGGAAGAAGTGATGAGCCAAAGGATACAGTACAGTTGGTAGAACTACCAAATATACATGTACTTACACCCTGATCATTCGCTGGAGGAGTGTTATTTACATTCATTTGAGTTAAAGAGTGTAAGGCAATACTATTTGAATAACAAACATTAGGTCTATCTGCCCATCTCCAACCATAATAGTAATGACCATAAGTTGGTGCGTAATACATTAGAACTTTTTTTGCACCATCTTTTATTGGTTTGCATACCGCCTTATCAGGGAATTGACACTCCCAACTATCTTCATCAGGACTTTGTATATCTGTTCCCACTATAATTGGTGGGTTACTTGCACCGCCAACATTAAAAGCAACTTTCTTATTTGGTGGATTAACTGAAAGTGGTATGAATACGTCTATGTCTTTTGTTATACCATCACTTGAATCAACATATGGCAGTGTTGTAATAAAATTCTTACTACTCTTACCATTTGTACAAACATTTCCAGGGTATTCAGCATTATTAACCCAAGATCCATATGGGGTATCTTCAGTGTAACCAGTTCCATTCCAAGTTATGTTTGAAGACGAAGCCGTTGAGGTTGGATCAAAATTAAAACTTAGATTAGTCAAAAGGGGCATGGTGGCACCTTCTGGAACCAATTTTCCACTTTCATATCTAACAGAGGAATCATAGAATATTTGGGCCGATGGAGAGCCTAGTGCCTTGGCCCATTTGCCCCCATCTAGATTACTTGTTAATGAAGTCGTCGCCCAGTAGTACAACATACTTGGCCCGTTTGTGGTAATTGAGGAGTTATAGTTAGGGGGTGTAGGAATTACAACCGGAGGAGGTGGTGGAGGCGGAGGAACGTCATCACCAAGATCTTCATCTTTAGCATACAAAATAGCATGTTCAATCACCTGCCCCTCCTCTTGGCAAAAAGGAACAATGGTTAATGATTTCCAACCAGCAGGCATTGCTGGCGCGACAAACATAATAGAATTATTATTACGACTTGTGAAATTAGTGATTGATACATTACCAAGAACCAAAGCTTTCACAAAATCAAGGTTAACACCAGTAACCATTGCATTCCCTCCTTTTGTAGACATCATTTTTGGTTGTACATCTTCTACTGCAGGTTCAAGACACATAAATGGAAATCGAAAATTTGCCATACATTTTGGTGACACCTGCGTATCTTGAAGTACAATGTACGGCGTCCATTCACTTCCAATTCTTTCTAGGGATAAAGTTATTCCATTGGGACCCTTAGTAACTATTTGCACAGGCCATTGCCACATTAAAGGACCGCCTAAAAAAAATGGGGCTCTATTTGACATCACAGCATAATTTACAGTGTCCAATTTAGTCCCAGTCAACTGAACAAGGACCCTATTCTTATTAACCCCACATTCATCACCCAAGCAAATTGCAGCCTGATCTGGCTGTGAAAAACCAGATATTGTAAAACATCCACCAGCACCACTTCCGCTGCCACTACCACTTCCGCTTCCGCTGGCAGTGCTAGCAGCAAATGCCACAGATGATCCAGATGACAAGAAAAAGACAAAAGCAATTAAAAACAAGGATATACGTATTTTTTTCTTAGATCCTCCCAACGTAGTTTTTTTGTTTTTATTAAATCTAGCTACAAAAAATACAATTAAAATCAGTAATATAAATATTCCAACAATCTCTAGAATCAAAGTAAACCAATCATTTGAGACAACACTACTTAAACTTAAGCCACACCCCTCTCCTTTTATTTGGTCACAAGAGTAAGGAATATATACCTCATCAACCAATTTGGAACCACTAAAAACAGCGGCA
>CAJBHC010000036.1 GCA_903952785.1 uncultured bacterium
CCGATCTCATTTGGGATGAGTGGCCATATAAATGGTATCTAAAAGCCGAGGGCCTACCCATCCCTCCAACCGGAAGTGAAGAATGGAAAACTGGGATGAGAAAGTTTACAGAAAAAATTCTTACCGATGAAGAATTTAATAAAAAGTATGGAGACCTTGGACCAGTTTATGGATATCAATGGCGTTCATGGCCAGATCACAAGAGAGATACGGACGGAAAGATGGTCTACATTGATCAACTCGCAAAAATAATTGAACAAATAAAATCAAGCCCTGATTCACGTCGCCTCATTGTTTCAGCTTGGAACCCTGCTGACATTGATGAAATGGCAAAAGCGGGTCTTCCGCCATGTCACTGTTTGTTTCAATTTAAAGTATTAAATGGAAAAATTTCATTACAACTATATCAGAGAAGTTGCGATACATTTTTAGGTGTTCCATTTAATATCGCAAGCTATTCATTACTTCTAATGATGGTGGCTCAAGCTACAGGCTACACTCCACATGAATTCATTTGGACCGGAGGTGATACTCATATTTATTCAAATCACTTTGACCAAGTTAAGGAGCAACTTTCAAGAGATTTTAGAAAACTCCCAACAGTTAAAATTAATCCTGAAATTAAAGATTTATTTGATTTCAAGATGGAAGACTTTGAGCTTGTTGGGTATGAACCACATGATGCAATCAAGGCGCCGATTGCGGTTTAGTTCCACATACTTTAAATTAGCCAAAGATTTATGAAAAAATACAATAAATTGGTCAGAGATAAAATTCCAGAAATTATCAAAAACAAGGGTGAATTTTCAAAAACTCACATAGCTACAGATGACGAATATTGGCAGCTTCTTTTGACTAAGCTAAATGAAGAAGCAGAAGAATACAGTAAAGACCCCAATCTATCTGAATTAGCAGATATTCTTGAGGTTATTAATGCAATTATTGAGTTTAAGAATGTTGATATAAATGAACTTGAGAAATTGAGATTGAAGAAAAAAGAAGATCGTGGTGGTTTTTCAAACAGAATAGTTCTAGAAGAGGCTGACTAATTATTAGCCCCTATCTCCCCCATCATTTTATCTATCTTTTCATATAGATGTTCAAACCCATCTTCTGTATTATCTATGGTGAATTTTGCTTCTTTCATAACTCCCGGAATTTGAGTTTCAGTTCCTAGTTGATGCTCTGCCACAAATTGATCAAGTGTTTTGTGTGCATCCCCCGCATTTTCATTTCTTTCAACCATTCTCTTATATCTGGTTTCAAGTTTTGCATCTATAGCAACCAAATAGAAATTAGGCAAGTTCATAAGGTAGACAATGTCAGAATCTCTTCTGGCGCCATCAATTACAACAACATCTGCATCGTGCGCCAGAGAATCTTTTGCAATAACCTTCGCCAACAAATCCTGACCAAATGTATCAAGTAGTGAAATAGAAATTGCCGACAAATTTTCTCTGCTTTTATCAACAAAAAGCCTATCCAAAACATCACGCAGAATTGTTGAAAATTTACAACTTTTTGCATTATATTTTTCTTCTATGTATTTTTTTGTTACATCTTTACCACTCGCCATTGGACCGACAAGTCCGATTATTATTTTTGCCATATTTTTTATTTTTTATTGATCAGCGTATTCCTGCATTTGATTATTTACTAAAACATATTCAATTCCGGCTTCTTTAAATATTTCCCCTGTTCTTACGCTTGCATGGTAGTCATTAAAGGCAATGACTTTTTTTATACCTGCATTTATAATCATCTTTGCACAAGTATAACATGGGGCCATTTGACAATATAGAGTTGCTCCATCTGTTGAAACCCCAACCTTTGCCGCTTGAACAATAGCATTCTCTTCAGCATGAGAAGTTCTAATACAATGACGGGACACTGTCCCATCTTCTCTGGTTACAGTATGCATTTCATGTCCAACTTCATCGCAGTGCTTACAACCTGCAGGAGAACCCACATAACCACTTGATATCAGTCTCTTGTTTTTTACAATAACACAACCTGAGCGTCCTCTATCACAAGTTCCTCTACCGCCCACAGCCTTCATTATTGCTAGGAAGTATTCATCCCAAGTCTGGCGACCACTTACAATCTCCAACATCTTTTCTTTCAGCGCTTTATTCACCTCAATCTTGGGTTCATCTTTTGCTCTAGTCTGAGATTTTATCCTAGATTTAACTACTGGTTTATTAACCACTTTTCCTCTCTTCACCTTTTTTGTTATTGGTTTCTTCATACCCCAATTATACCAAATATGGTATCATTTCCAACATGACTAAAACCTTTATAATAGTGGCCGAAACGGCGGATGGCTTCATCGCAAAAAATAGCGCACACCCCGCTGTCTGGACCAGCAAGGAAGACAAAAGACGCTTTATAGACATTACAAAACAAGCAGGGGTTATGGTAATGGGATTAAATACTTTTCAAACATTCCCTTCTCCCTTAAAAGACAGGTTGCATATTGTATATTCGCCAGATGAAGATGCGGAAAAAAATAATATTGAGGGGGTGGTTGAATATACAAATCTCTCTCCTGCAGAATTAATTAAAAGTTTAGAAGCCCGAGGGTTCAGTGAAATTGCAATCTGCGGAGGAAGTACAATTTATACGATGTTTATTAAATCTGGATTAGTTGATACAATGTATCTAACAACTGAACCAATTCTCTTTGGTGTAGGAATGGGGATTTTTAAAGAAGATTTAGATATCAAATTGGAATTGATCAGTTTAGATAAAACAGAAGCTGGTACGATCTTTACAGAATATAAAATAATCAATAATTAAAATAAAAACAAAATGAGAATTTTTAAAGCATTCGATAAGGCAGAAGATTATGTAAGAGGTCATCTATCAAAGCATCCACTATTCTATGCATTCTTAGGTGGAGTCTTTGTTGTTCTATTTTGGCGAGGAGTTTGGGAGACCGCTGATATTTTAGCTACCAGAAACTCTTTCTTGCACTGGTTTTTATATGGACCAAATCAAATTGTATTTTCAACTATAGCTCTGATGCTTATGGGCCTTATGGTTTCTGTTTTCGTTGGAGAAAAAATTATCATCTCAGGTTTAAGACATGAAAAGCAAGTGGAAGATAGGACGGAAGAAATTATTGAAGAAGAGGTGGTCACACTAAGGCACATCAGAGATGAGGTGCGGGCATTGAAGGCGGAGATTCGTGGTGGAGGAAAAGATAATAAAGAAGTTAAAATTCAAAAGAAAAAATAATACAAACGGATCTTTACATACAAAAGTATTAGAATTGGCCAACCATCCAAACTGGCTCCAAGCTTGGGGTGGTTTGCTTACATTGCTTGACTCAATGTAAGCAAAGGTATATACTTTGCTTACATTACAAAAAAGATGTAAACAAACATGAAATCAATACAAATTGGAGATTTAATACAACAAAGCGATGGGTTTAAGGCCTTCGTCCCCCGCCCCTTTCCCCCGAAGGGTGGTTTTGAATTTAATCAAAAAACTCTAAAGAAAGTTGCTGAAGCAACCCGCCTACTTGGTAAACTTGATGGAATTACAAAACTTCTACCAGATGTGGATTTCTTTTTAGGTATGTATCTTAGAAAGGATGCAGCATCATCAAGTCAAATTGAAGGAACAATGGCAACGATGATTAATGCAATTGAGGCTGAGATAAAATCTAATGCAAACATCCCTCCGGATGTTGATGATATTTTACATTATATCAAGGCTCTTAATTATGGCATGAAGCGAGTGCAACATGATAACTTCCCAATGTCACTGCGTTTTATAAGAGAGCTACACAAACATTTAATGGATAAGGCTCGTTCAACACACTTTTCAGATCCAGGTGAATTTAGAAAATCACAAAATTGGATTGGTGGCACACGTCCAGATAATGCACGTTTTGTTCCTCCGCCAGTTGAAGAAATGAAAAAAGCGCTCAGTGATCTTGAAAAGTTCATGCACGGAAATGATGATAATCTTATTCTAATTAAAGCAGCCCTAATTCATGCTCAATTTGAGACTATTCACCCATTCTTGGATGGTAATGGTAGAACCGGTAGAATGATTACAACTTTCTACCTCTGGAAAGAGGGTTATCTTGAAAAACCTGTTTTATTTTTATCTTCATATTTTAAAAAACATCAAAAAGTTTATTACGAGAAACTTTTTAATTACCATTTTGGAGGAGTTGAGGAATGGGTAGAGTTCTTTCTTGATGGTGTTGCTGAAATTGCAAATGAAGCAATAGATATTGTTGGTAAGATTACAAATCTACGAGACGAAGATATGTTAAAACTTCAAACACTTGGAAAACGGGCGGCTATGAGTGCTGGTATTGTATTACCCAAATTATATGAACACCCTATTGTTAATATTGCTTCCATTCAAAAAATGACTAATTTTTCAAGAGTAGGATCTCAGGACATTATAAACCGTTTCATTGAAATGGATATTTTAGTTCCAAAAGATAAAGATAAGAAATATGGACAGTCGTACATATACAAGAAATATGTAGACATTTTCTCTGAATAAAAAATGCTCAGGTACCTTGTCCAAACTGGCTCCCCATCTTGGACGAGTTCAGAACTTTGGATTGGAAACATATCGTCACTAATCTAGTAATTTATAATGAACTTCTGTATAATTAAATTATGAAAAAGATATTTATAGCTGTGTTACTTATTGTTGGGCTAGTAATAGTTTATCAGATAGGCTTTAAACAACCTTCAAATTCTACCTCAAAGGAAGCAACTAGATATTCTAAAGTCCTTTCTGGAGGGACTGTGTCTTTTGAAAAAACCGCCGATGTTGATATAGAAGATTGGGATACAAAAGGTTCTGGTGGACTTGCTTTAGTTTTTGTTGAAAAAAATAAAGGTAGCGGATTAGCCCAAGGCGGATGTGGAGCTGGACAACAATTTATTGAGATAACGGAGGAGGACTCCTTGAGATTTAAGGATGGTGGCAGTTTTAAGAATATCGGTAAGGAAACATTCTTAACCAATACATATAGTGTTTTTGATTTTACGCTTAATGAAGACGAGGATATTAAATACTATGTCTTACCCGACTTATTATCAAATGGCAAAAAGAGTATTGAGATAGCCTATAGACCGAATAATTGTGTAAAAAAGTCGTACAAAGAAACTCTCAACAAGGTTCTTGAAACTTTTAAATACGAAGCTAAATAACTGTTACGTTAAATCAAAATAACACTTTACTTTGCTTTACAATTGCTCCGCGGATAGGATTCGAACTTATCCCCCTCCTACATCCCCACCCTTGAAAGCAAAGTCTTTATTGTTTTAAGCATAATCTTAATATCTAACCCTAGTGATCTATTCTGAATATAATAAAGATCATATGAGAGCCTAATCTTTGTCTCCTCCACAGACTGTGGTGGCTTTTCTTGACTAACCTGCGCCCAACCAGAAAGCCCCGGCTTTATAACGTTTCTGATTGTGTAATAAGGAATGTCATGTGCCAGTTTATTACCCAAATCAATTATGTCAGGTCTTGGACCGACAAAAGACATATCCCCAGAGAGAACCGAAAGGACTTGCGGTAACTCATCAATCCTAGTCTTTCTCAAAAAATATCCAACCCTTGTAACCTTATTCTCATTCTGGGCAAGCCAAATTCCACCATCATTTTGAGTCATGGATCTATACTTATAAATATTTATCAATTTATTATCCTTCCCCACTCTCTTCTGTCTAATAAAGACAGGCCCCTTGTCATCTAACTTAATTAATATAAAGACAAAAGGAATGGAAATTATAAAGACAATCAGAACGATGATTGAAAGAACAATGTCTCCAACTCTTTTAACAATGTCATACGCACGCACATCTGAAAAGGACATCCTCTCCATGATCCAAGAATACTTTAATCTTGAGAGCGGAATTTTATCGAAGAGATCTTCGTAAAAATCATAGAAATTCACATACTGAACATTTGTAAAAATTGTGGAGTAGAGATCAGCGAGGATTGGCTTCACTTTTTCATCATACATATCCAATATCACATAATCTATTTTTGAAGTTTCTATATTTGTAACAATCTTTTGTCTAATTTCTTCTATCGATAGATTTTCCAAATTAATAGAAAGGGTGCATGTAACCAGTGATTTAGAACTACTATCAACTGCATGTAACAATTCTTTCAATTCC
>CAJBHC010000037.1 GCA_903952785.1 uncultured bacterium
AGGTTGTTAACTTGGCTTTGTGTGCTGCCACCAGAAGAGGAGTGAGATGTTGGAGTAGTGGGTGTGGTGACCGCTTGTGCGGTTGGAGCAACAGGTGATATATCAAACAGTACAGTTGAGTATCCTCCCGTGTAGGTGAAGGTGATTTTGCCATCTTGATCAGCTTGGAGACTTGATAATGTGGTTGTTCCTGCACTGTTGTGGTTGTAGTTGACGGTGTAATAGGTGTTTGGTGTTAGATCACCTATTGTGTAGATGGTGGATGTAGCAATTGATGAAGAAGCTGTGAATTGTTTGCTTGTTCCCCATGTGATGTCTGAGATGTTTAGATATTCTGGACGAGTAGTTGATGCACTGTATGTTGGAAAACCTCCTTCTGGTGTTACAGAGAGATTAGCAGTTGAAGAAGATGTGGTTGCTGTGATGTATCTATATTTACCATCTCCGTATATTCTGATGTTGCTTCCGTATTGTGGGTGATCTGTAGTTATTGTGTATGGTGGTTGGTATTCGTAGGCTCCGATGTCTGGGGTGCCGTAGATGGGGTTGCCAGAGAAGTCTGTGGTGGTGGAGGTCATCCAAGGAGTGGTGGTGCCGGAGTCGATGGCGGGAGATAATGCAGTTAAGCGGAAATCATTTGTAAGTATACTTGCCAGCGCAGGATTAGAAACTATCGAATGGCCTCCGTCTACTGAACCATCGATTGTTCCTGAAGCTTGTCGGTAATAGTCATTGTAATCCATATTAAGGATTGGAGAACCAGCTGAATTATTATCAATAGCATAAGTTCCACCATAAGAAATATTATTATAAATATCCTGAGTCTTCGTAACCGCAGAGCCAATCAAAAACATTCCAGTAGTAGGCGAATCAACATTTAATACCACGGTGTTATTATAAAAATCTAAGACGGCCGCATTTTGAAGCCATATCATATCGCCTGCAGGAATATCAGCATCATTATAAATAATATTTCCGTAAGCTGTAGTAACACAATCATCTATTGAATGAAGTTGGTATTTATAATTTTTATACAACTTATTGTATCGAACTGTTGATGTGGCTGTTCCATGAAGTGCAACTCCGTCTCCGCGTCCAATGTATTCATAATTAGCGTCTATGCCGTTATGGTGAATATCTGAATTTTCTATTATTAAATTATCAATAACTCCATAGGTATTTATTCCATCAATTTTGTTATATGCAACTTCTGCGCCAGATATTGTCACCCCATTAAGTACGCCAGTTGCATTAATACCAATACCATGAGCTATATTGGTATTATATTCACCACCAGTTATGACAATGTTTGATTGCGATTTCCCAGCACTAGGGTAAATACTAACCCCAGCTGTTCCATTTTGGTTTGCTGTAAAATTTGTAAGATATAAATTATTTATGTCACCATTTGCCGTAAGTCCGTTATATATTCCATTACTAGCAGAAGAATTTGAGATTGTCAGATTTGATATGAGACCATTTTGAAAAGAAATTGAATGCGATCCTGTACTTCTAAAAGAAGATGAATTTATTGTTCCAGTAAAAGTTGAATTAGTAGCAGAGACAAGGGCATTACTTACTCCAGAAACAACAATTGTGACATTTGACAAATTTAACGTAACGACCAGGGCAGCAGTTGCAGTTGCACCAATACCTCCTCCTCCAGCAGTTATTGCCACGTCAGTCATATTTAGATCAAGCGAACCACTTCCGTACAATCTCACCACACCGCTTGTTGAACGTATATCCAAATGATTCCAATAAACACCCGGAGCGTCACTTCTAATATCAATTGCATAATCAACAGAAAAACTTAAAATTGGTCTATCACCAGTCCCAAAAGCATCAATCGTCCAATTTGCTTTAGGCCTAAATCGTGTTGCTTCTGCGAATGTTTGTCCTCTTCTCACATAAATTGTATTACTTCCTGCTAAAACATTGGTTTGTACATCAGCCATAGCATTATAAGCCTGATAAGCACCAGACCCACAAAGAAAAGTAACGGGGTCATAGTTAGCACAATCTTCAATTGTGTTATCAACATAATACGTCGATGCCTCCGCAACATCCGCAAATCCCAAAAACCCCACCACAAAAAGTAGACAGACGAGAAAACTCCGTAATATCAGATAAGTATTTTTAGAGTGAGTCTCTACTCTCCCACCCACCTCTCTCTCGTTAAATACATCTTGACTTCTCAAATACATAAAATTATTTTTTCGATATTATCGGTTATTTAATATATTAAGTATATCCTATTGTTACCCCTTAAACAAACAAAATAGGTTATATGAATATTGGTGTGGTGGATAACTTTAATATATTTCCATCCATCATTTCATCACCTCATTCCCCCAACCTTATTCCTCGTCACAGTCCCAAAATACCCCACAGCTGGTACAATCCTATTCGCCTTCTGAAACCTAACAAGTGCAGCTTTTGTTGCGGGGCCAAAGGTTGTATTCTCTCTTCCTTTTGATCCAACTCCCTTCTTTGATACTGGGAAGCCGTTGTTGTTTAGGAATTGCTGTAGGAGTTTAACATCTAATCCTTTCATGCCAAGCTTGAGATTGCGGGTGAAGGAAGAAGATGGGTTTGATGAATTTACTGAAGCTTGTGTTGGGGGAACTTGAGGAAGCGTATTTGAAGGTATCGCAATACCATACTGCTTTGCTATCTTTTGGGCCAATGTATAGTTCCCCATAGCAAGTAGATTACTAACTTGGTTTGAGGCGCTACCACCACTACTTGAATTGGTTGTGGTATTGGGTACTACAGGAGTAGCAAGAGTTGTAACCGTCTGTGTAGTAGATGTAGACCAGTTACCTATTGAGTTCTGAACTCCAACTTCAAAGGTGTAGGTGGTGTTGGGAGTTAGACCTGTGATGACCCAAGGAGATGCTGTGGCACCTATTCTGGCGTTTTATTCGACTAAAAATCAGGACGAAGCCATCAATCTGTGTCTCGATCTGAATTATCTCGGAGGAATTGGTCATAGCGCAGGCATTTATGCGAACGATGAAGAAGTTATTATGAAATATTCGCAATTGATCAATGCCGGGCGTATCGTAGTAAATACACCAACTTCACAGGGAGCTGTAGGTGGAACATTCAATCTGTTAATTCCTTCACTCACATTGGGTTGCGGTACTGGTGGGAAAAACATTACCACTGAAAACATCACCGCGCGACATTTGCTCAACGTTCAGCGTGTCTGTCGCAGGAGGTTAAACCATAAGTTTCTGGATGCTGACAAGAGC
>CAJBHC010000038.1 GCA_903952785.1 uncultured bacterium
AATGGGAAACCTGTACTGAAGCTGTAAGCTTCGAATCCCCCCCCCCTCTCTCTCTCCGCAGCTGATCTGTACCCCATAAAGTGAGAATTCAGTTATTCGATATTTTTGAATAACTGCCACCGGTAGAAAAAAAGGCCATAGGGTTAAGTCACGATCCATGCTATAATTAACCCATGGAAAAACTAAAAAACAATTGGCCCTTGCTCTTAAGCGTAGCACTGGTCATATTCTCTATCGCTTTCTTTTTTGCAGCGGGGAATTTCTCTAAACAGGGATCCTACGTTGAGGTGAAGGGGCTATCGGAAAAGATTATTAAATCAGATACAGCTATCTGGTCTTTAAGCTTTGATATAAAATCAAATGATGTTGATTCACTATATTCTGATATAGAGAAGAACATCGTAACAATAAAGAAGTTTCTAACAGACAAAGGCTTTGAGGCTTCTGAAATAAATGTGGCTCCTGTAAATATTTATCAAGATACTTATAAAGATTCTGCATTTAGATATAACTCAACAAATCAAGTTTCTGTTTATACAAAGAAAGTTGATTTAGCTAAGTCAGCTTCAAATGAGACATTGCTTCTGGTAAAGAACGGTGTGGTGTTAAGTCAGAATCATATCTCTTTTGAATTTTCAGATCTAAATAGTGTGAAGCCGGAAATGTTAGCTGAAGCAATAAAAAATGCTCGTGACACAGCGTCTCAATTTGCAAAAAATGCTGGTACTACTGTTGGTGGTGTGAATCGTGGTAATCAAGGAGTTTTTGATATTGTTGAAAAAGACCCTGGTTCTCCTGAATATAAGAAGATCCGCCTTGTTTCAACCTTGCGATTCTTGTTGAATTAAATCTTGCTGAACCTAATAATTTATGAGCGAGCCACATGACTCGCATGTGGCTCGTTTGAATATCTGATTGTATTCTAATTTAGTCTATTTAGTCTGTATATTTTTGGCTTTCTTCATAAAATAACTAATCGGCATCTTGTTTCCATATATGTCAGCATCGGGCATAGATTCTAGGGTGTTATAAATAGAATTAAATATACACACAACAGGTTGAAAAGTTCTTTCTATTTTTTTATAATTTTCATATGGCTTGTTAATAAATTCGTCGAGAACATTTCCACAGAAGACTGGCATAATATTTTTTTCACCATTAAGTATTAAATATGAACCAAGTTTCCCGCGACCGTGTGATTTACCTAAAAACACAGAACCAATATCGTTCCATTCTAACTTTTCATTATTTTCTATATAATCATAAATATATTTTAGCCATCTCTTCATAATTTTTGTATCTCTATGGCTACCAAAAATACTATTCATAATTTGACCGTCATGGTGTCTTACAAAAAAACCATCCTTCCTGTCATTTATTTCAAATAGTTTCCCAAAATCTTTCATCACAATTGTATCGGCATCCACATAAATTCCTCCATATTTTGCGATGCAGGCCACTCGCACAAAATCTGCTTGGTGGGCGGGGATTAGTTTGTAAAATCTAGATGGAATATCAATGTAATCTGTAACATTGGAATCATTGAGTTTGATTAAATTAAATTCACTTAAGTTTATATCCATTATAGATTCTAGCTCCTCTATCATTTTTGGCTTTGGCCCGGTCCAATATATAAAGACATTTTTTGGAATGCTGATTGGTTTTTTATGAACGATTATTTCCATAGCACTCATAATCATGCTTGCTATATTGTGAATTGCATTATTTTTAATTCTAAATACGGAATTAGGTATCATGTTCTTTGTGGACAATAAAAGGCTTTGTGTATACAGAAGTGGCTTGTTTTTTGGATTCTTCATCTGTTGATACTGATAGTTTAGCACAGAGTTTGGTTGACTGTTCAAGAAGTTGTTTTTTGAAACTATATCTGAAGGGGTGGTACAAAGTGTACCACCCCTTGTATTAGGATTTCTTTCTTTGCCTAAGAATCTTATTTAATTTGCCCCTGTGAGATAACCCTATCTTTATTTGACGTGATGCTTCAAAAATATCCTCAATTTCAAACCGCTCACGCATTTTTCTGGTGGTTAGGGCACGTTTTTTGATCTTGCAATATCCAATGATTTTGTCTATTAAATGATTCATCTCTTGATGTTATTAATATGATAACAATTATATAATATTATCGATTTTGAAAAAACTCCAGATTAATGCTATATTAGCTGTATAACATAAATACCATGAAAATCATTACTGATGAAAATAAAATCGATGAGATTTTGTCCCGAAGTGTTGTTGAAATACTACCCTTAAAAGATGACCTTAAAAAGCTACTCATGAGTGGTAAGCAGGTTCGTATATATATTGGAGCTGATCCAACTGGAAAGGCTCTTCATATTGGTCATGCAACAAATTACATTATCTTAGAAAAGTTTCGTCAATTGGGTCACAAAGTAATTCTTCTTATCGGTGATTTTACCGCAAGAATTGGAGATCCAACTGACAAGACTGCAACGAGAATTCAACTCACAAGAGAGGAGGTAATTGAAAATACAAAGTCATGGATTAAACAGCTGGCTCCAATTATCGATATTCAAAATAAAGAAAATCCAGTTGAAATTGTATATAACCATGATTGGTTGGCAGGTATGACCTTTGAGGATGTAATTGATTTGGCTTCAAACTTTACCGTTCAGCAAATGCTCGAAAGAGATATGTTTGAAAAACGAATTGAAGAGAATAAACCAATTTATGTTCATGAGTTTTTCTATCCGTTAATGCAGGGATATGATAGTGTTCATTTGGATATTGATATTGAGATGTGCGGAAATGATCAAAAGTTCAACGCCCTTACCGGAAGGACACTGCTTAAAAGATATAAAAACAAAGAGAAGTTTGTATTCATAACAACTCTTCTTGAAAATCCAATTACAAAAGAGAAGATGATGTCAAAGAGCTTGGGCACCGGAGTGTTTCTTGATATGTCACCTTCAGAGATGTTTGGTAAATTGATGATGCAACCCGATGAAAATATTTTACAGCTTTTTACGGACTGCACTTATTTTGAATTATCAGAGATTGAAGAAATTAAAAAACAATTAGAGGAGGGAAAGACTAATCCTCGAGATATTAAAGTAAAATTAGCAAGAGAAATTGTTAAGATTTATCACGGAGAAAAGGAAGCCGACGGAGCTGTGGAATATTTTGTAAATACTTTTACTAAAAAAGAAATTCCAACTGATATGCCAGAGTTTAAACCAAAAACGGGGGACTATAATATATCTGCGGTTCTAATTGAAAGTGGGCTTGTTCCATCTAAAGGGGAGGTGAGGAGGCTCTTGGATCAAGGGGGGGTTAAAATTGATGGGGAGGTTATAAGTGATGTAAATTATACAATTTCTGCAGGTCCAGAGGGTGTGGTCTTGCAGAAAGGGAAGATTCACTTTTTGAGGATTGTATAGAACCATACTTGTTGCCAATTAACTAATATTGCCGTACTATCTTGGATAGTAAGATCTTTGTCTTATCGGTCAACTTAATTGCACACGGTCGGCCGAGCCATCGTCAGCTGAGCCATCTTGAATTGGAATTTGGAAACGATTTACCGTCCGATTATTGGCGCGTGCCAATGGATAGTAAATCAAACTGAATTCCAATTCAATCAAAAGCATGCAACAGCACATTCAGCAATCGTTTCAATTCGTTCAATGGCTTACCATTTTTATGGCCTGGCTCTCAATATACTGTCTTTACCCCAGATTTGCGTACGACCCAAAGTTTAGACGTAGATGGTGGCTTTTAGTCATTATCATGATTTCGACCTACGCATTTTTCTATTGCCAACTTGGGATGATGACGGAGGGGAAAACTTTTCACAGTCCCTTCGTCTCATTTTTCTCATTTTGCATCCGATCTATTGTAGGTATCGGCATATGGGCTATATTTTGCATCACTTCATACTTTGACGACTCCTCAGTGTATGGGGATGATAGCCCTTATCGATGATGAGTTTATCCAATAGCCGGCACACCCCGCCAACTGAAGCATCGCCTTCACTGGCGGGCTTCTTTATTTTGTTGTAGTATACTAACTATTATAAACACAAAATATATAAAACTATGATAAACAAAAAAGAGCCATTTATTATAGGGTTAGGGGATGTAATTGTCCTCATTATATCTTTGTGGTTGGCACTATTTTTGAGACTGGGGGATGGTTTGGATATGAGCATGTGGACTAACCACCTAGTTCCATTTTCTTTCATTTTTATATACTCGCTCATTATTTTCTACGTTGCAGGGCTCTATGCAAGACATGCTGTTATCTTGAGAAAGACGGCGCTTACCATTTTAAATTCACAAATAATTAATGCACTCATCGCAACATTAATTTTCTATTTTACTCCGGCCATTTCAAATGTTATTGAGGTTAGCCCAAAAACTATTCTTGTTATTTACACTGTAGTCTCAATCATCCTACTTTCCCTATGGAGAATCTTTTTGCTACCCCTGCTTTCTTCTAGAAAAAAGTACAAGGCAATTATAATTGGAAGGGGAGAGGAATTGAAAGAATTGTTACATGCAGTTGATAGTAGTTCTAAATCACTGGTTACATGCACCCTTTCTATTAATTTGGAAAATCTAACGATAGAAGAAATTAGACAAAAGATTGTTACAAATATAGAAACTTCAAAAATAGATTATGTGATAT